>NZ_JBIVUT010000013.1:0-251807 GCF_044757365.1 Streptomyces sp. NPDC091289 | reverse complement strand
CCCCCCCCCCCCCCCCCCCCCCCCCCCCCCCCCCCCCCCCCCCCCCCCCCCCCCCCCCCCCCCCCCCCCCCCCCCCCCCCCCCCCCCCCCCCCCCACGCCCGCTCACCACCCAAAGCCCCTCTCCCCTCCCCGCCCCGCCCCTCCCTGATCCCGGAGTGCTCTGTGCCGTCCCGTTCACCCCACCGCTTCCGGCGGACCGCAGCCCTGCTGACCGCCGTCGCGGCCTGCGTCGCCCTGGCCGGATGCTCGTCCGACGAGCCCTCGACCTCCTCCGCCTCCTCCCCCGCCGCTACTTCGGCGCAGGACGAGTCGGTCCCCGGATCAACCGAGCAGCCGAGGACCGACCAGCAGAACCAGCAAGCTCCCACCGAGGTCTCCATCCCCTCGATCGGGGTGAAGAGCACCCTCATGAAGTTGGGGCTCAACGCGGACGGCACGGTCGAGGTCCCGCCCGCGGAGAAGGGCATGACGGCCGGCTGGTACAGCGGCGGGTCCGCGCCCGGCACGCCGGGACCTGCTGTGCTGATCGGCCACAACGACACCCGCTTCGGCCGGGCCGTCTTCCACGACCTCAAGAACATCCGCGAGGGAGCCGATGTGCTGGTCCGCGACGGAGCGGGGAAGACTCTGCGCTTCACGGTCACGGGAAAGGAAGCGGTCAGCAAGAAGGCGTTCCCCACCGAGAAGGTCTACGGCCCGACGAAGGGCAGCACACTGCGGCTGATCACCTGCGACGGGGAGTTCGACGCGGAGGGCCATCCGGTCGACAACCTCATCGTGTACGGCGCCCCAGCCTGATCGGCAACGTACCTGAGCAGCACCTGAGCAGCGACGATACGGCCGGGGGAATCCGGATGGCAGCCGACCGGACAGACTCGTGCCATCCGATGTCTACCCGTGGGTAACTGCCACTGCTTTGATGGGGGCACCCGGTACACCCCCCACTACACCGCAGGAGACTTCGTGCCGAACACCGCGCTCCGCCGTCTGACCGGCGTGGCCCTGTCCGCCACACTCGCCACGGTCACGCTCGCCGTGACCGCACCGCAGGCAATGGCCGCCGAGACCCCCGCCGACACTCCCTCGCTGCGGGTGCTCTCGTACAACGCGTTCCTTTTCAGCAAGAACCTTTACCCCAACTGGGGCCAGGACCACCGAGCGGCCGAGATCCCGAAGACCTCGTTCTTCCAGGGCAATGACGTCGTGGTGATCCAGGAGGCCTTCGACAACAGCTCCTCGGACGCGCTGCTGCGGAACGCCGCCGCCCAGTACCCGTACCAGACCCCGGTGGTCGGCCGGAGCAAGAGCGGCTGGGACGCGACGGGCGGTTCGTACGCGGCCGCGACGCCGGAGGACGGTGGCGTCACCATCCTGAGCAAGTGGCCGATCGTGCGCAAGGAGCAGTTCGTCTTCAAGGACGCGTGCGGCGGCGACTGGTTCTCGAACAAGGGCTTCGCGTACACGGTGCTGAACGTCAACGGCGCCCGGGTCCACGTCGTCGGCACCCACGCCCAGTCGACCGACCCCGGCTGCTCGGCGGGCCAGGCCGAACAGATGCGCAGCCGGCAGTTCAAGCAGATGGACGCGTTCCTCGACGCGAAGAACATACCGGCCTCGGAACAGGTCGTCGTGGCGGGCGACTTCAACGTCGACGGGCACTCGGCCGAGTACGCGTCGTTCCTCTCCGACGCCGGCCTCACCGCGCCGGAGTCCCGGACGGGCCACCCGTACTCCTTCGACACCCGCGACAACTCCATCGCCTCCGAGCGCTACCCCGACGACCCGCGCGAGGACCTGGACCACGTCCTGCACCGCACGGGCCACGTCAAGCCGTCGGGCTGGAAGAACGACGTGATCAAGGAGGAGAGCGCCCCCTGGACGGTGTCCAGCTGGGGCACGGACTACACCTACACGAACCTCTCCGACCACTACCCGGTGATCGGTTCCGGTCAGTAGCCCCCACCGCACCATGACGTCGCCGCCCCCTCCCGCTCCTCGCCGGAGGGGACTGCGACGCCGCCGGGCTCCTGCCGATATATCGTGGCCAGCGCTTATGTCCGGGAGCGCGAGAGGGCCGGTATGGATGAGGGGCAGGACCAGTGGATACGGGTGCCGGTCGGGGACGACGCGGCGCGCTGGGCCACGCGGGTGCGAGGCCGCCGTGTGCTGCTCGTCGTCCACAACGTGACCTCGGCGACCCGGCTGCTCGACGTCCTGCCGCTGTTCGACGACGACCTCGGGGTCCAGCTCCTCGCCACCTGCACGGGCTCCTCGGCGTTCCGCTCGGGCGTCGCCGGCCTGCTCGCGGACATGGGGGTGCCCGTACTGCCGTGGGACCAGGCTCTCGCGACGCCGGTGGACCTGGCGATCTCGGCCAGCTTCGGGGGCGAACTGGCCTCCCTCCAAGGGAAATTGATCGTACTTTCGCACGGTATTGGCTATACTAAGAGGCTGGCAACACCGAACACCGAACACCGAACACCGAACACCGAACACCGAACACCGAACACCGAACACCGAGTTCGGATTGGGATTCGGATTCGGCGGGCGCGGCCCGGAACACGCCGCCTCCCGTCTTCGGGCTCGCACCGGACTGGCTGCTCTCGGACGGCGTCCCCCTCGCCGACGCACTCGTCCTTTCCCACCCCGAACAGTTCGACCGGCTGGCCGCCGCCTGCCCCGAGGCGCTGCCCACCGCCGTTCTCGCGGGCGACCCCTGTTTCGACCGGATGCTGGCGGCACGCCCGTACCGTGACCGGTTCCGCAGGACGCTCGGCGTGCGGCGCGGACAACGCCTCGTCCTGCTCAACTCCACCTGGAGTCCGGAGTCGTTGCTGGGTGATGGAGCCGACGGCGGCGACGGGCCCGGTGACGATGTCCTGCCCGCGCTGCTCCCTCGGCTCACGTCGGAACTTCCCGCCGACGAGTACCGCATCGCCGCCGTCCTCCATCCCAACATCTGGCACGGCCACGGCCCCGGCCAGATCAGGGCCTGGCTGGACCGGGCCAGACGCAGCGGCCTGGCGCTGATCGACCCGTTGGAGGACTGGCGTCAGGCGCTTCTCGCGGCCGATCTGGTCATCGGGGACCACGGTTCGGTCACCTATTACGCCGCCGCGCTCGGCACCCCGGTGCTCCTGGGAGCCGCGCCTCTCGACAGCCTCGACCCCGATGCGCCCATCGCCGACTTCATCCGGACCGCGCCGAGGCTCGACGCCCGGTCGCCCCTGCGCGGCCAGGTGGACGCGCTGATCGAGAGCCATGTCCCGCAGCCGGGCCCGATGCGATTCACGTCGTCCGTGCCCGGCGAGGCGGCGGTACGGCTGAGGCGCGCCTTCTACGAACTGATGGCCGCCCCCGAGCCGTCGGACCCCGCCCTCCTCCTACCGCTGCCGCCGCCGGCCCCGGAGGCCGCACCCCGTACGGCTCCCCTGCGGGTGCTGACGCGTTTCCTGGCGGGGCCGGAGCTCGCCGTGACCCGGTACGCCGATCCCGCCCGGGAGCCGGCCGGGACGGGGGACGCCCACCTCGCCGTACATGAGGACACCCGCGATCCGGGCCAACTCGACCTGGCCGACGTCGTTTTCCGGGACGCTTCCCCGGACGACCCGCGGTTCGGACCGCCCGGCCGGTGGGCCGCCGAGGTACTGGCCCGGCACCCGTACTGCGCGCTCGCGGCGTACGTCACCGGGTCCTCGTCCTGCGTCGTCCGGACCCGTGACGGGGCCCTGCTCCGGCTCACCGCCGGGGCGGAGGCCGACGCGGACCCGGCGGTGTACGCGTCGGCTGTGCACGCCTGGCTGGCGGCGGGCAGGACCCTCGACGCTCTGGTCGCGGACGGCCTGACCGTCCGTACGGGCAGCACCGCCCACCACGTGGTGGTCACGGCGGAGGTGGCCGCGCCGGCTGCGGGCGGACCACGACAGCACCCCCGTACCGACCCAACCGCTCCTGCTACTCCCGCTGACCGGAGCACCGCTCGCGCAGGCGGCGCAGATACTCCACGTGCTGGTCGGCGTTCTCCTCGGACAGGGTCCTGATCGCCTCGTCGATCAGCGGCAGCGCCTCGGCGGGCTCCTCACCGGCCAGCAGTATCTCGACCAGATCCGTGAGCGCCCGGGCGGTGTTGTACGCCTCGCCGTTCGCCCGGAAGGCGGCCAGTGCGCGCCGCACATGCTCCTGGGCCTCGTCCAGCCGGCCGAGGCCTCGCAGGGCCCGGCCCCGGTGACGTTCCAGCAGAGCCCGCGCTCGGGGCACGTCGGCCGCGCCTTCGTCGTCGGGGCCGATGCCGTCGAGGACGGCGTACGCCTCGTCGAAGCAGTCGTACGCGTCGGCGAAGCGCCACTGCCGCAGCCGCAGCAGGCCCAGGAACTCGATGGCGGAGGCCAGACCACGGGTGTGCCCCGCTGCCCGCTCGTCGCGTGCGGCCGCCGCTGCTTCCGCACCGGCCTCGTCCTCGAGCTGCAACTCACCCAAGGTGTGGGCCAGTTGTGCATGCAGAGCGCCCGCGGTCCGGCTGCCGGGGAACCGGTCGTCGGCGACCGCCGTCCCGATCCGCAGAGCCGGGAGCAGCTCCTCGTGGTGGCCCGCCTTGAGCTGGAGCGGCCACAGGGCCCGGCAGAGCGTCAGCACCGTCTCCGGCTTCCCGAACTCCTCGGCGGTTTTGACGGCCTCGACGAGGTTGGGCAGTTCGACGGCGAGACGCGCCACGGCGTCCCCCCGCCCCGCGTAGACATCGCCCGGCTCGTCGGCGACGGCGTCCGGCACCCGCCAGCTCTCCGGGAGGGCGGCCCGCGCCGCCGTCACGGACAGCCGCAGGTAGTACTCCACCGCACGGGTCGTGGCCGCCGAGCAACCGGCGATGCCCTCCTGCCGGTAGGCCGCTTCCTCGGCGTGGGCGCGTACGGACGGCCGGTAACGGTAGCGCCCGTTGTCCGAGTGCTCCAGCAGCAGTGCGTCGGCGAGCCTGCCGAGCAGTTCCTCGGCTGTTTCGGCATCGACACCCGCCACCCGGGCGGCCGCCTCGGCGTCGAAGGCGGGCCAGTGCCGCAGCCCCATGAGGCGGTAGAGCCGGGCCGCGTCCGGCTGGAGCAGCCGGTAGGCATCTTCCGCGGCCGTACGCATCGGGTCGCTGTCGCTCATGGTGAGGCCTCCCGTCGGTTCATGATGGGGCAGTGGGGGCGGCGGGGGCGCGGTGAGCGGCCCGGGGTCGAGGAGCCGGGGCGCGGCGGCGCGCAGGGCGTACGGCGATCCGCCGCAGCGCGCGAGCACGGCGGGGAGCGCCGCGCGGGCGGAGCGCATGACCTGCTTGCCCACGATCTTGGTGAGCAGGCGGGCCGCGTCCCGGTCGCTGAGCGGCCCGACGGGCACCGGGAACGCGTCGAGGCCGGCGAACGGGCGCCGGGCCACGACCAGGGTGAGAACGGAGGGTGCGGAGGTGAGCAGCGGTGCGATCTGCGCGGCGGACCGGGCATGGTCGAGGACGAGGAGCAACTTGAGGTCCGCGACGATGCGGCGGAACGCGTCGATGCGTTCCGCCTCCGAGGGCGGGATCTGCTCGTCGCGCAGCCCGAGCCGGCACAGCAGTTCCCGCAGGGCGCTGCCCGCGGTGTGTGCGCCGCCCGCGCCGCGGCGCCCCAGGTCCACGTAGAGCTGCCCGTCCGGGAACAGGCTTTCCGCCCGCCAGCCCCAGTGCACGGCGAGGGCGCTGGTGCCCATGGAGTCGTCCCCGTACAGCAGGGCGACCCGGGGGCGCCCGTCCGCCTTGCGGCCCGCCTCGCGGTCGAGCAGCCTCATCGCCCCCTTCCGGTCCGTGAAGAAGCGGACGGAAGCGGGCAGCCGGGGCCGTCCGATCGTCGTCCCCGTGGTCTGCACGCTGCGGGCGAACGTGCTCCAGGTCCGGGCCAGTTCGGGGTCGCTGTGCACGCTGTCGTGGATGATGCGCGCCACCGCGTCCCGGTCCTCGGGTCGGGTCGGCGCGACGACCTCGCGTCCGGCCATCCGCCGCACCAGCCCGCCCGCGGTCTCCCAGGCCCACTTGCCCGCCTCGCTCGCCACGCCCGATCCGACGGCGCCGAGGACCGCCGTGATGGCGGCCATCGATATGGGATCCAGCATGCGGTACGCCCCCTGTTCCCGTCGGTTCGCCCGGTGCACCCCTCCCGGGCACCGCCGCGACCGACCGCGAGGATCAACGCTATCTGCTGAAACGGGGTACTGACGGGCTGCCAGGAGAACGGAAGAAGATCGTCCGACGCCTTCCGGGCCGGTCCGGGATGCTGGTGCGGGAACGAACGAAGCACACCGAAGGAGTACCCGTGCATCACCCTCCGCAGCCGTTCACGCTCATCCCCGGGGCTGTGGACTCGCCGGTCATCCTGCACGTCCCGCACGGATCCCGCCACATCCCCCAAGAGGTCCGCGAGGGCATCACGTTGGACGACGCCGCCCTGGAACGCGAGCTCGACCACATCACCGACGCCCACACCGCCGAACTGGCCGCCTCGGCCGCGGCGGCCGCCCCGTCCGCCCCGTGGCGCTTCGTCAACAACCTCTCCCGGCTGGTCGTCGACCCGGAACGCTTCCCGGACGAACGGGAGGAGATGCGCGCCGTCGGCATGGGCGCCGTCTACACCCGCACCACCCACCGCGAACGGCTACGCCCGCCGCAGACGGACCCGGGCCCGCTGCTGGCGGCGTACTTCCACCCGTACGCCGAAGCGATGACGGCGGCGGTCGAGGCGCGCATCGCCGCCGCGGGCCGCGCGGTGATCATCGATGTCCACTCGTACCCGACCGCACCCCTCCCCTACGAACTCCACGGCACGGGCCCCCGCCCGCCCGTCTGCCTGGGCACCGATCCGTTCCACACCCCGCCGGAGCTGATCGCGGCGGCGGAGGCGGCGTTCGGCGGCCGGATCGGCCACGGCGGCATCGGACGGGACACCCCGTTCGCCGGTACGTACGTTCCGCTGAAGCACTACGGAACGGACCGCCGGGTCACCGCGCTGATGATCGAGATCCGCCGCGACACGTACATGAGCGAGCCGGGCGGGCCTGCGGGACCCGGGCTCGACACGCTGGCGGGGGCGCTGGCGGAGCTGGTGTGAGCCGCCTTGCGGCTACCCGATCTCCACCACCCGCGCCCAGGCCGGCGGTCGGCGAGGAACGTAGTCGGGGTGGTCCTCGTTCCAGGAGCGGCGCCCGTGGTCCCTCGGGAACAGGCCGATGACTGTGCGGCACGCCGGTTGCGTCGCGGGCCACGGTGTCTGTCCGTCCGTCAGGACCACGATGGCGTCGGGGCGGGGATGGGACCGGAGTGCTTTCGCGAAGCCCGTACGCAGGTCCGTGCCGCCACCGCCCACCAGCGGGATGCCCTCGGCCTGGCAGAGCGGGTGCACGACCCGGGTCGCCGCGTCGCAGGCGAGGACGGTGACCAGGTCGCGGCGGCCGCCCACCGCACGGGAGATGGCGGCGACCTCCAGGAGGGCGCTGCCCAGTTCGGCGTCGCTGACCGAGCCGGAGGTGTCGATGACGACGGAGACCCGGGGCGGTCTGCGGCGAAGGCTCGGCAGGACGACGCCGGGCAGTCCGGTGGAGCGGCGCGACGGGCGGCCGTAGGTGTAGTCCTCCCCCGCGCCGGACCCCGAGGCGGCCGAACGGACGGCGGCGCCCAGCAGATCCCGCCAGGGCTGCGGGGGATGGAACGCCTCCTCCGCCCACCGCTTCCACCCCTTCGAGGCGTTCCCCGGCCGGCCCGTGATGCCCTGCGCCACCCGGAAACGGACCGCGTCCTGTTCCTGCGCGCTGAGCCCGTTCGCGCCGTCGGGCCCCAGCTCCCACTCCCTCTCCAGCCCGTCCGCGCCGCTTCCGCAGTCCAGCCAGGCGAGGTCCTGGGTGCGCGAGCCGAGGCGGAACTGGTACAGGTAGTCCTCCATCAGCTCGCCGGGCTGCAGATGCAGCGTCGACGGGTAGACAGCGCCCTTCGGCCGGGCCAGGCCGTCGCCGTACACGTCGTCGTTGATCTCGCAGTCGGCGGCGATGTTCATCCGCAGCCGGTCGCCGGGTCCGGTCAGCCCGCGCTGCTTGGCGACCCGGTCGCTGCGCCCGTGGTGGTCGCGCAGCAGGTGCGACACCTCGTGGACCCAGACCCCGGCCAGCTCCTCGACGGGGGTCCGGGCCACGAAGGCCGGCGAGACGTAGCACCGCCAGTACCGGTCGACGGCCATGGTCGGCACCTGCCGTGACTCCACGGTGTGCAGGGCGAACAGCGCGGTGGCCAGGTAGGGGCGGACCCGGGCTGCCTGCAGGCGGGCGGCGAAGAGCTTTTCCAGGTCGAGCGCGCTCGGCGCGTCCGTCGTCGTCATCGGCCCGCCGTCGCCTTCGCCCTGGCCTTCGCCGTCACCCGGGCCGTCGCCCGGTCCGCGCGCCCGGACAGGGACACGACGCCCGCGAGTTGCTCGATGGAGGCCGGTACGTCCCAGTCCTCCTGGCGCAGCGCGGCGAGGGTCGTCGCCGGGACGACCACCAGATCCGGGGCTCCGGACTCCAGCGCCCGGACGAGCAGCGCCCACGCCGCGTCCCAACGGGCCCGGTCCGGGCGGGTACGGATCGCCGCGACCACACCTTCCAGCGCGGCCTGGCGGAGATCGCCCCGCTCGGGCAGGACGGCGCCCGCCGGGTCGGCGAGAAGGTCCTCGGGGTCCGGAAGGTCCATCCGGTCCAGGCTCGCCAGCAGCTCAAGCCCCGGGCCGTCTCCCACCGTGCCCCTGACCAACAAGGACAGTACGTCCCGGGAGGATCCGGCGGCGGTCGCGAAGGCGATCAGGTTCAGCGTCATGTCCCAGCTGCGCGGCGAGGGCCACGGACCGCCCCGGCGTGTCTCCGTGGTGGGCAGCCGGTGGACGAGCGTGGGGCGGGCGGAGAGCAGCCCGCACACGGCGCGCCGGGCGAAGTCCACTGCCTCGGGCAGCTTTTCGGGGTCGAGTCGGGGCAGCGTCGCGCGGGGCCAGGTGCCGCCGAGTCCGCGTACGACGACCGCGTGGTCGTGGGTCCACTGGAGGTGGACGAAGCGGTTGGCGAGCGGCGGGCTCAGCTCCCAGCCGTCGGCCGCCG
This sequence comes from Streptomyces sp. NPDC091289, assembly GCF_044757365.1. NCBI lineage: Bacteria > Bacillati > Actinomycetota > Actinomycetes > Kitasatosporales > Streptomycetaceae > Streptomyces > Streptomyces sp. NPDC091289. Next base: position 242,692 of record NZ_JBIVUT010000013.1, on the reverse strand, counting down.
AGGAGCGCGGGTTGGCGGCAGCCACGATCCGTACACCGGGCGGGAGTTGCAGCGCTCCGATCCGCCGTTCCAGTACGAGGCGGAGGAGCGCGGCCTGCACGGCGGGCGGTGCGGTGGAGAGCTCGTCGAGGAACAGCAGCCCCTTTCCCGCCCGTACGAGCCGAACGGCCCAGTCCGGCGGGGCCATCGGCACTCCCTGTTCGGCGGGGTCGTCGCCGACGATGGGCAGCCCGGAGAAGTCGGACGGCTCGTGCACGCTGGCGATGACCGTGGTGAGCGGCAGGTCCAGGGAGGCGGCGAGCTGGGTGAGGGCGGCGGTCTTCCCGATGCCGGGCTCGCCCCAGAGCAGCACCGGCAGGTCGGCGGAGACCGCCAGGGTCAGCGCTTCGAGTTGCGTGTCGGGGCGCGGCTCGGTGGTGGTGTCGCGGAGCAGGCTCATCAGCGTGTCGGCAACGGCGAGTTGGGAGCCGGGAGCGGAGTCCTGGGACACGGGCGCGGGGACGGTGGACGGGCTGTTCGTGAGCATGGGTGATCACCTGTGGGTATGCGAGAGGGTGAATGAGCACGGGTGCGTACGGGTGCGGGTACGGGTGCGGGTACGGGTGCGGGTACGTGTGGTCAGGGGGCGAGAGTCGACGGGCTCCGAGACTCCGGGGTCAGCGGACTGCTGTGTGACGCGGGTGTCGGGCCCGGCGTGGACGGCGGTCGACGGGCCGACGGGGGTCCGAGCGGCGGAGGATGGGGCCTGGCCCGAGCAGGTCGGCCCGGAACAGCCCGTAGGTGATCCGCCGTTGCGCGGCGGCCTCCAGTTCGTCCCGCAGAGGGCCGTCGCGCAGCACCGCCTCAGGACCGAGCAGCCCTTCGACGACGGCCAGCGCACCGGCGATGTCCCCGTGGTCGAGGCGTTCACGGACACCGGTGAGGCAGTCCGGCCTTCGGTGCGCCTCGTCGATGGCCTGGAGACAGGGCAGCGGAGTACCGGTCAGAGCGACCAGCAGCTCTTCTCGGCGGATCTCGGCCGGGTCGTGGTCCAGCGGGGCGAGGGCCCCGTCGACCAGGCCGATCCGGTGCTGTGCTCCCCGGCACTCCACGAGCCGCGACGCCCCCACCCGGTCGCCGGTACGTGAGCGAGCCGAGGTCGGACCCGATGCCGGGGCCGGCGGCGGGAGATCCGGCACGAGGGCCCGCGCGACCAGTGGGTGCAGCTGACCGGCCTCGATCGCCCCGGTACGGAGCAGGTCGAGGTCGGGCAGCACCCAGGTAGCCGCGTCCGGCAGCACCGGTGACGCGGAGAGGCCCTGGTCCGAGGTCACGGCTGCGATCCGCCCGGCAGGCAGTCCACGGCCGTACTCCTCCTCGGCCTCCACGTGCAGGAGAAGCCGGTGCCGGCCGCCCAACCGCACGCTCACTGTTCCGCCCGGCCCCGGCCCCGGCTCCTGCCCTTCGGCCCCGAGCAGGATCGCCGCCTCCGCCGCCCACCGGTCGACCGCGCAGGGGCGGTCCGTCGGCACGGCGCTCCACAGTTCAGGATCAACGGCCTTATTGGCATGGTCGATTGACCGGCCATCGAGTCCGGAGCGGATCCGCAGTTCATCAGCCCTGCGCGCATCCCACAGGTGGCGGTGCAGATCGAGGCGGTAGCGCCGATTCGGATGCGGGTGAGGGTGGCGGCGGGCGCCCGGCTCGGTGTGCGACCCGTCCCACAGCGCGAGGCTGATCCGCTGCCCGGCGTCCGCCCAGGCGGGCGGGGTCCGGACGACCAGGTGGAGGGGTCCCGGTCCGTCGCGCTCCGGTGGGTCGTAGCGGGCCAGGGCGATCGTCAGCCCCGGACGCAGCAGCCCGTGCGGGGCGATTCTCGGCAGGTGCCAGCGCAGCAGGTCGGGAGCCAGATGGCGAAGGTCCACCCGGATGAGGGCGGCGGTATCCCGGCCGTGGCTGCGCGCCACGGACCGGAGGCGGAAATCGATGTCGACGCCTGCTGCGGCGCACGCTCCTGCCCAGTCCCCGGCCTCACGGCGGGCGGTCGCAGTCTCGATCATCGAGGCCGGCACGGCGAACTCGCGTACGCGCGGCCAGAAAGACGGGAGGGATGGGAAAGACGGGTGGGAATCCCGGTACGCGGTCGAAGTGAGCATCAGCACTCACCTTGCGCGGACGGGTCCCCCAATCTGCTCATGGAGTGATTCATCGCGGGAAGCGTAGCTCGCCTCGACGGGATGCGCCAGGAATATTCTCGCGGGCCGAAACCCGCCTCCCCGCCGCGCACTTCGCTCGTGGCCTCGCTCAGCGACTACGCCGTGGCCGGCTGAGCGACCGCGACGACGGTACGGGGACGGGCCGCGCCCCTCGTGGGGCGCGGCCCGTCGTCGGATCGGTCCGGAAGGGGGCGCTCGGTCAGAAGAAGACCCCGCACCTCAGCAGTACGTTCGCGTACGGCCGGGCCTCCCCCGTCCGTACCACCAGCCGGGCGGCCGCCGTGAGCGCTTTCAGATCGTCGTGCGGGACGGTCTCCAGCCAGGGGAAGTGACCGTCCAGGAGCGCCGCGGCCTCCGGGTTGGCCTCGCGGATCTCCTCGGCGGCCGTCGCGCCCTCCACCACCAGCTCGTCGAGCAGGCCGTCCAGCACCTCGGCGAACGACGGGGTTCCGGCGCGGAAGGCCAGGTCGACGACTCGGGGTCCGGGTGGGATCGGCATGCCGGCGTCGCAGATCAGGACGCCGTCGCCGTGGCCGAGTTCGGCGATCGCGCCCGCCAGATGGCGGTTGAGGATGCCCGACTTCTTCACAGCGCGTCGACCTCCTCCAGCGTCGGGAACGACTCCTGCGCCCCCCGCGCCGTGACCGCCGCCGCGCCCACCCTGACCGCGAAGGCCGCCGCCTCCCGCAGGTCGTCGCCACGGCCCAGCCGCCAGGCCAGGGCCGCCGTGAACGCGTCCCCGGCGCCGGTCGTGTCGACGGCCTCCACCTTCGGGCTGACCAGGTGGTCCAGCGAGTCCGTACGGCTGTCCGCCACCAGGGCCCCCGCGGCGCCCAGGGTGATCACGACCGAGCGGGGGCCCAGCGCGAGGAGCGCCGGAACCCAGTCGTGCGGGGTCTCCCCCGCGTCCTCGCCGAGGATGTACCGCGCCTCGTGCTCGTTGACCACCAGCGGATCGCAGGCGGCGAGCACCTCATCGGGGAGCGGGGCGGGCGGGGACGGGTTGAGGACGAGGCGGGTGTCCGGCCCCCGGCCGCGTACCGTCTCGGCCACCGTGGCCGGCGGGATCTCCAGCTGTACGGAGATGACCCGGGCGGCCGCCAGCAGTGGGGCCGCCGCCTGGACGTCCTCCGGCGTGAGGCGTCCGTTCGCGCCCGGCGAGACCACGATGCTGTTGTCGCCCGAGGGGTCGACGGTGATCAGCGCGACGCCTGTGGGGGCCCCGCCCACCAGGACGCCGTCCGTGTCCACACCCGCCGCGCGCTGGGTCTCCAGCAGCAGCCGTCCGTGGTCGTCGTCGCCGACCCGGGCGAGCAGGGCGGTCCTGGCGCCGAGGCGGGCGGCGGCCAGTGCCTGGTTGGCACCCTTGCCGCCGGGGTGGACGGCCAGGTCGGAGCCGAGGACCGTCTCGCCGGGCGCGGGGCGGCGCTCGACGCCGATCACCAGGTCGGCGTTGGCCGACCCGACGACCAGCAGGTCGTACCGGTCGTCGGGGGCGTTGTCGTGCATGTGCGTGCTTCCTGCTTTCGTCGGTCGGAACCGGTGAACGGGAGTCGGTGAAAGGAGTCGGTGAACGCGGCTCAGGAGAAGTCGGCGACGTTCTCGCGGGTGACCACCTTGACCGGCACCTTCACCGTGCTTTCCACCTTCTCGTCCTTCGCCGCCTTCACGGCGTTCCGCACCGCGATCTTGCCCAGTTCGGCGGGCTGTTGGGCCACCGACGCGTAGAGCGTGCCGGCCTCGACCGCCTTCAGGCCGTCCGGGGTTCCGTCGAAGCCGACGACCGGGACGGACTTTCCGGCCTTGCTGCCGAGCGCCTTGACCGCGCCGAGCGCCATCTCGTCGTTCTCGGCGAAGACACCGGTGATGCCGGGGTGCGACTGGATGAGGTTCGTCATGACGTCCAGGCCCTTGGTGCGGTCGAAGTCCGCGGGCTGCTTGGCGACCACCTTGATGTCCGGGTACGCCTTCAGTCCTTCGGCGAAGCCCGCTCCGCGCTCACGGCTGGCCGAAGTGCCCGCCGTGCCCTGGAGGATGACGATGCTGCCCTTGCCGCCGAGCTTGTCGGCCAGCGCGTCGGCGGCGAGCTTGCCGCCCGCCACGTTGTCGGAGGCGACGAGCGTCGCGGTGTCCGCCTTGTTGACGCCACGGTCGGCGGCGATCACGGGGATGTCCGCCTTGTTGGCGCTGCGGACGCCCGGTCCGACGGCGTCCGAGTCCACCGGGTTGACGATGATCGAGGAGAAGCCCGAACTGGTGAAGTTCTGGAGCTGGTTGGCCTGCTGGGAGGCGTCGTTCTGGGCGTCGGTGACGGTGAGGTCGATGCCCGCCTTCTCGGCCTCGGCCTGCGCGCCCTCCTTCATCTGCACGAAGAAGGGGTTGTTGAGCGTGGAGAGCGACATGCCGACCTTCGTCGTGCCGCCGGACGAACCGGAGTTGAAGAAGGAGACCCCGCCGACGACGACGGCCACGCAGAGGGCGGCGCCGCCCAGTTTCAGCGCGTTCCTGCGACCGGACCCGGGGGCGCCGGGTGCGGTGCCCGCCGAGGAGGCCGCTCCCGAGCCGGCCTTGCGGCGCAGCGTGTCGAGCAGGACGGCGAGTGCGATGACGACGCCGATGACGACCTGCTGCCAGAACGCCGACACGGAAAGGAGGTTGAGGCCGTTGCGGAGGACGGCGAGGATGAGCGCGCCGATCAGGGTGCCGGACGCCTTGCCGACGCCGCCGGCCAGGCTGGCGCCGCCGATGACGACGGCGGCGATGGCGTCGAGTTCGTACCCCTGGGCGGCCTGCGGCTGCGCGGAGACGAGGCGCGAGGCCAGGACGATGCCCGCGACGGCGGCGAAGAGGCCGGACAGCGCGTAGATGACGATCTTCTGGCGCTTGACGCGGAGGCCGGAGAGCCGGGCCGCTTCCTCGTTGCCGCCGATGGCGTACATCGAGCGGCCGATGAAGGTGCGGCCGAGGATCAGTGCGGTGACCAGGCCCATCGCGATCATCACGAGGACCGGTACGGGGAGCCAGCCGCCGAGCGTGTCGCCGAGCCGCGAGACGGACTCGGGGAAGGCGATCGGGCTGCCCTGCGAGATGACGAGGGAGAGGCCGCGGGCGATCGAGAGCATCGCCAACGTCGCGATGAACGGCGGGAGTTTGCCGTACGAGACGAGGGCGCCGTTCACGAAGCCGCAGGCGATGCCGGTGGCGATCGCGAGCACGACCGCCAGGACGACCGGCACGCCGGCCGAGGTCGCCGACCAGGCGAGGACCGTCGCGGAGAGTGCGGCCACGGAGCCGACGGACAGATCGATGCCCGCCGAGACGATGACGAAGGTGACGCCGAAGGCGAGGATCGCGGTGACGGCCGCCTGGACGCCGACGTTCAGCAGGTTCTGGGTGGTCAGGAAGTCGCCGGAGAGCAGCGACATCGCCACCACCAGGACGACCAGGGCGCTGAGCGCGCCGTTGTCGAGCAGGACGCGGCGTATCACGGAGACTCCGCCGCCCGTTCCCGCGTCACTCTTGGCTGTCTCAGTGGCCACGGGGGCCCTCCTCTTCCTTCTTCGGTGCGGGGTGTTCGGTGGGCGTGGATACGTCGGTGGGGGTGGGTGCGTCGGCGGGGCCCTGGGTGGTGGGGGCCGGAGCGCCGACCGCGAGGGCCATCACCGCGTCCTGGGTGGCCTCGTCGGCGGGGAGTTCCCCGGCGATCCGGCCCTGGGCCATGACCAGCACCCGGTCGCTCATGCCGAGGACCTCCGGCAGATCGCTGGAGATCATCAGGACGGCGTGCCCGGAGGCGGTCAGCTCGTTGATGAGCTGGTAGATCTCGACCTTGGCGCCGACGTCGATGCCCCGGGTGGGTTCGTCGAGGATGAGGACCCGGGTGTCGGCCAGCAGCCACTTGCCGATGACGACCTTCTGCTGGTTGCCGCCGGAGAGGGTGCGGACATGCTGGCCGAGGCCGGACATGCGGACGCCGAGCTGCTGCGCGATACGGGCGGCGGCCGTGCGCTGCCCCTTGAGGTCCACCAGCCCGGAGCGGGTCGCGGACCGCAGGGTGACCAGGCCCAGGTTCTCCTGCACGGAGGCGTCCAGGACCAGGCCCTGGCCCTTGCGGTCCTCCGGTACGAGGCCTATTCCGGCGCCCATCGCGGCGGGGACGTCGTGCCGGGCGAGGCGCTTTCCGCGTACGTCGACGGTGCCGGCGTCGTACGGGTCGGCGCCGAAGACCGCGCGCGCCACCTCCGTACGTCCGGCGCCGACGAGTCCGGCGAGGCCGACGACCTCACCGGCGTGCACGTCGAAGCTGATGTCGTGGAAGACGCCGTCGCGGGTGAGTCCGCGCACGGACAGCAACGCGTCGCCGGTGTCGGGGCGTTCGCGCGGATACTGCTGTTCGATGCTGCGGCCGACCATGAGCTGGACGAGTTCGTCCTCGGGGGTCGACGCCGGCACCTGGTCGATGCTGCGGCCGTCGCGGAGGACGGTGACGCGGTCACCGAGTGCGGCGATCTCCTCCAGGTGGTGGGTGATGAAGACGATCCCGACGCCGTCCTCGCGGAGTTGGCGGACGATCGCGAAGAGCTTGTCGACCTCCTCGGAGGTGAGCACGGCGGTCGGCTCGTCCATGATCAGGACGCGGGCCTCCAGGCTGAGCGCCTTGGCGATCTCCACCATCTGGAGCCGGGCGATGCCCAGTTCACGGACCTTGGCATCGGGGCGTACGTTGACGCCGACCCGGCGCAGCAGCTTCTCGGCGTCCTCGCGCATCCGACGGTGGTCGACGAGCCCGAAGCGGCGCGGCTGGCGGCCCAGGAAGATGTTCTCGGCGACGGTGAGGTCGGGTACGAGGTTGAACTCCTGGTAGATGGTGGCGATCCCGAGCCGTTCGGCGTCCTGCGCACCGTCGATGCGGACCTCGCGGCCCTCGGCCAGGATGCGGCCGCGGTCGGGGCGGTAGGCGCCGGAGAGCATCTTGATGAGGGTGCTCTTGCCCGCGCCGTTCTCGCCGAGCAGGACATGGACCTCGCCTCTGCGGAGGTCGAAGTCGACGTTGTCGAGCGCCACCACGCCGGGGAAGGTCTTGCGCAGACCTTCGATGCGCAGCAACTCGTCCGGCGCGGTCGCCAGTTGCTTGTCCGGTGCGGTCACCGGTAGCTCCTCTGGTTCGATGCGGCCCCGCCGCACGAGCGGCGTACGACGAGGCGGGCGGGCAGGGTGACGGACTGCGGGGTCCGTCCTTCGATCCGGTCGGCCAGCGCGCGCACGGCGGCCCGCGCCAGGTCGGCGGTCGGCTGGGCGATGGCGGTGATCGGCGGATCGGTGTGGACGAACCACGGGATGTCGTCGAAGGCGGCGAGCCCGATGTCGTCGGGGACCCGCAGCCCTCGGGCGCGGATCGCGTCCAGAGCGCCGAGCGCCATCAGGTTGTCGGCGGCGAACACGACCTCGGGCGGCTCGGGCAGGGCCAGGAACCCCTCGGTGGCCCGGCGGCCGCTGGCCGCCTGGAAGTCGCCCTGCCCGATATAGGCGTCGGGCAGGGCGAGCCCGAGCTCCCGCATCGCGTCCCGGAAGGCCTCGACGCGCTCGTTGCCGGTGGTGGTGGCAGCGGGCCCGGCGATGATGGCGAGTCTGCGGTGACCGAGTCCGTGCAGATGCGCGACGAGGTCCTTGACCGCGCCCGTACCGTCGGCCCGGACGACGGGGACGTCGATACCGGGGATCCAGCGGTCGACGAAGACCATCGGCGTACCGGTCAGGGCGACGTCCCGCAGCACCGGGGAGCCACCGTCGGCGGGCGACACGAGGAGCCCGTCGATCCGGCGGTCGATGAGGGTGCGGATGTGGTGGTCCTGGAGCTCGGGCCGCTCGTCGGCGTTGCCGATGATGACGCTGTAGCCGAGCGCGCGGGCCTCCTCCTCGACGAAGCGGGCCAGCTCGGTGAAGTACGGGTTGAGCACATCGCTGATGACCAGCCCGAGGGTGCGGGTCTGGGCCGTGCGCAGCGAGCGGGCGACCGCGTTGGGCCGGTAGCCGAGGATCTCCACGGCGGCGAGGACGCGGGTGCGCGCCTCTTCGCTGACGGACGGATGGCTGTTCAGCACGCGCGAGACCGTCGCGACGGACACGCCCGCCTCGGCCGCGACATCCTTGATGCCCGCCATGTCCGGACCACCTCCTTGTGGTTTCCGTACACCTCGAAACCTGGGGACGGTCGGCGATGAACCGGTGACAACCGGCGGCACGACATCCATGGAATCGATTACACGGATGATTGGAATCGATTACATGGCCGAAATCAAGACCCCCTCCCGCGGCCGAGACCGGATCGTGATGCGAGGTTCCTGGTGTCGTCGTCGGTGGAATGAGTACGGGGTCGCGCCCGGTTGAGTCATACGCCTCAGGCCCGGACGGCGGGCGCCCGGCGAGGATCGGGGCATGGACCCCCGCACGTATGACGCCCTCTACCGGCCGGCCCGGATCGCGCCTCCGCCTCGACGCCCCGGCGTGGTGCTGCTGTCCGCGGTGCTGTGGCTGCTCACCGCGATGTCGGTCTCCTGGCTGTGCTTCCTGGTCGGGATGACGGCGCTGTGGGGCGCGGCGGCGGGCGCGCCGGTCGGCGGCTTCCTGCTGTGCTGCTCGGCGGTCCTCTGTGCGGTGGCGCGGGCATGTTCGTCGCGGCCTGCCGGGCACCGGCGGTACGGCGTATGTCCGGTGACGGACGCAGCCTCCTGCTGGGAGCTCTGGCCTGCCCGGTCCCGCTGGTCCTGGCGACGGCCGCGTGGTTCTCCGTCGGGTGACCGATTCCGCCGTGCGCCCTGCCCTGCCCCGGCCCACGCCGCCGGACCGCCCGGCAAAGCAAAAGACCCCACGTGAAGTGGGGTCTTGCTGGTGTCCGAGGGGGGACTTGAACCCCCACGCCCGATAAAGGGCACTAGCACCTCAAGCTAGCGCGTCTGCCATTCCGCCACCCGGACAAGGTGTCTGTCGTTCGCGGTGTGTTCCCCGCGGCGACATGGAAAACAATACCAGGGGTTCGGCGTGCCCTTCACCCGCATATCCGGTGGTCAGTGCGGTGCGGCGTGCCGGTGGGGCCTCGGCTTCCCCGGTCCGCGGAGCTTCCGGGGCTACCTTCGCGTCCATGAGTGATCGCGGCTACCGCCGGCCCCGTCCGCTGTCCCCTCTGCGTGAGCATCTGCGTGACACGTTCTGGTTCGCCCCGACCATGGGGTTCGTCTGCGTGTTCGTGCTGTGGCTGGTCGCCACCGAGCTGGACGACGCGATCGTCTCGCTGCTGCAGCGGGAGGAGGCGTACGACGAGCTCGGCGACCTGATCGGGTTCTCCCAGGACACGAAGACCGTGGTGACCACCATCAGCTCGGCGATGATGACGTTCATCGGTGTCGTGTTCAGCATCTCGCTGGTCGCGGTGCAGATGGCCAGCGGCCAGCTGACGCCCCGGGTGGTGCGGATCTTCGTCAGGAGCCGGATCAGCAAGCTCACGCTGACGGTGTTCCTGGCGACGTTCCTCTTCTCGCTGCTCGTGCTCTCCTCGTTCGAGAGCGAGACCGACCCGCGCCTGGTGGTCTCGGTCCCGCTGGTGCAGAGCCTGCTCATCCTGGTGCTGCTCGGGCTGAGTCTGCTGCTCTTCGTCGTCTACGTGAGCGCGACGCTGCGGCTGATGCAGGTGGGCCCGGTCGTCGACAAGATCGCGCGCGACTCGTTCCGGGTGCTGGGCAGGATGCCGAGGGGGCCGCGGGGAGAGGACGATCCGGGGCCGGAGACCGCGCGGGTGACGCACGAGGGACGGGCCGGGGTGCTGCGGGACGTGAACACGGCGCGGCTGGTCCGGGCCGCGCGGCGGCAGGACGTCGTGCTGCGGCTCATCCCGCGGATCGGCGACTTCGTGGTGCCGGGGACGCCGGTCCTCGCCGTCCACGGCCGCGCCGTGCCGCCCCGGCGCCGGCTCCGGTACACGGTGTCCGTCTCGGTGGAGCGGACCTTGCACCAGGATCTGGCGTTCGGGCTGCGTCAGCTCGCGGACATCGCGCTGCGGGCCCTGTCGACGTCCGTGAACGATCCGACCACCGCCGTGCAGTGCCTGGACCGGATCGTGCAGTTCCTCGCGGCCGTGGCGCACCTGCCGCTCGGTGCCGTCCACCACCGGGACCGGGCCGGGCGGGTGCGTCTGGTGCAGGACGGCCCAGGGTGGGACGACCTGGTCGACCTCGCCTTCGAGGAGATCCGCTGGTGTGTCGCCGGGAGCCCTCAGGTGACGCGCCGGCTCATGGCGGGGCTGGACGACCTGCTGCTGCTCGTCCCCGAGGAGCGGAAGAAGTCGCTGGTCCGGCATCGTGCGCTGCTCGTCCAGACCGTGGAGCGCACGGTGGCGGTGGGCGCCGATCGGGAGTTCGCCCTGCTGCCGGACCGGCAGGGCATCGGGTAGGGGCGCGGCGCGGGAAGCGGTGCGGCCCTGGCGCCCGGCCCGCCGGAATGGCTCCGGCGGGCCGGGTCCGCGCGTCAGTCGCCGCAGCGGCCCTCGCGCAGGGAGTGCAGGTGCTCGCTCGACTTGCGGGCGAAGGCGAGCGACTCGACCGGGTTGTCGTGCTCGGTCTGCCAGTGGTGGTACGTCCGGCCCTGGTGGGTCCGGTGCGTGACCTTGGACAGGAACGTCTTGTAGTCGATGTCCCCGTCGCCGACGTCCGACATGCGGTAGCCGTCCCGCGTGGTGTCGTCGCGGACGCCGTCCTTGACGTGGAACAGCGGGTAGCGGTCCGGGTGCTTCAGGACGTACTTCAGCGGGTCGAGCGGGGCGGAGCTGCCGTCCACACGCTTGCTGAAGCGGAACTGGGCGCAAAACGCCCAGTAGATGTCCATCTCCAGGTAGACCAGGTCCGGGTCGGTCTCCTCGAGCAGCACATCGTAGAGGCGTACGCGCGGCTTGTCGGTCGCGAAGGAGAACTCCTCGGCGTGGTTGTGCTGGTAGAACTTCATACCGCGCTTGCGGGCGGCTGCCCCGTACGTGTTGAAGTCCTCGGCCGCCCGCTTCCAGCCGTCCACCGTGTCGCCGTAGCGGAAGGGGCCCGAGGCCGTGCCGATGTGCTTGAGGCCCAGCGCCTGGGCGTCGTCCAGGACCTTCTCCAGGTTCTGGGCGAAGGTGTAGGCCCCGGGGTTGTTGTCGTCGTAGTAGCCGACGTGGCTGCCGATCGGGTTGAGGCCGTGGTCCCGGGCCAGCCGCTTGAGCTGGGCCAGGGTGATGTCGCCGGCCGAGCCCTGGGTGTAGCCCGCGAACTCGATCTCGTCGTAGCCGTACTTCTCCAGTTCGGCGAAGACGGGGGCGAAGCCGAGCGTGGAGACCTGGTCACGGAGGCTGTAGAGCTGGATGCCGAGGCGGCCCGGGGGCAGGACGGGCTTGCCCTTGCCGTGCCCGTGGCCGTGGTCATGTCCGTGGCCGTGGCCCTTGCCGTGGCCCTGGCCGCGGTCGCGGCTGTCGGCCTGGGCGGCCGCCGTGCCGATGATGGTGGCGGCGGTGGCTCCGGCGGCGACACCGAGGATGTTGCGGCGGCTCAGTCTGCGGGCGAGTTCGGTGTCCTTGGAGGTGCGGCTCATGTTCGCGTGACTCCCTTGGGTGACATGGGTGACGTGGGGTGAGCAATGCAGTGCCGGGGCGTTGTCAGTGCAGTCCGGCAAGCTGGAGGAGCAGGGACTTCACTTCGGTGGCCCTGACCCGGTCGGTGAACGCGTGGGGGGTGGAGCAGAGGATGAGCGGACCTTCGTCGTCGCTCTCGGGGAGGCGGCCGTGGCTGCCGCGAATAGGTGAGGGGTCCAGGGGGACGACCGCCATGCGGTAGCGCAGGCCGAGCTTCTTGCGGGCGACCGCCGAGACGGCCTTGACCCGGACGTAGGGGTCCTGGGGGTCCATGAAGAGCTCGACGGGGTCGTAGCCGGGCTTGCGGTGGATCTCGACGAGCTGGGCGAAGTCGGGGGCGCGTGCGTCGTCGAGCCAGTAGTAGTACGTGAACCAGGCGTCCTTCTCCGCGACGGCGACCAGTTCGCCGGAGCGGGGGTGGTCCAGGTGGTGCGCCTTCTTGCCCTCGTCGTCGAGGAGCTGCTCGATGCCGGGCAGATCCGCGAGGGCCGCCCGGGTCGCCTCCAGGTCCTCGGGACGGCGTACGTAGATGTGGGCGAGCTGGTGGTCGGCGACGGCGAAGGCCCGGGAGGTCATCGGGTCCAGGTACTCCATGCCGTCCTGGGTGTGGACCTCCAGCAGGCCCGCCCGGCGCAGGGCGCGGTTGATGTCGACGGGGCGGTCGACGCGGGTGATGCCGTATTCGGAGAGCGCGACGACGGTACGGCCCTCGGCGCGGGCGTCGGCCAGCAGCGGGGCCATGGCCCGGTCCAGGTCGGTGGCGGCCTGGTGGGAGCGGGGGTCGTCGGGGCCGTAGCGCTGGAGGTCGTAGTCCAGGTGGGGCAGGTAGCAGAGGGCGAGGTCGGGGGTGCGGGTGGCGACGATGTGCCGGGTGGCGTCGATGATCCACTGGGAGGAGACCAGGTCGGCGCCGGGGCCCCAGAAGTGGAAGAGGGGGAAGGTGCCGAGTTTGTCGGTCAGTTCGTCGTGCAGGGCGGGGGGCCTGGTGTAGCAGTCGGGTTCCTTGCGGCCGTCGGCGTAGTAGACGGGTCGCGGGGTGACCGTCCAGTCGGTGTCGGCGCCCATCGCGTACCACCAGCAGATGTTGGCGACGGTGTAGCCGGGGTGGGCGCGGCGGGCCGCGTCCCACAGTTTGTCGCCCTCGACGAGTCCGTTGTGCTGGCGCCACAGCAGGACGTCGCCGAGCTCGCGGAAGTACCAGCCGTTGGCGACGATGCCGTGTTCGGCAGGCATCGTGCCGGTGAGGAAGGTCGACTGGGCGGCGCAGGTGACAGCCGGCAGGACGGTGGAGAGCGGTCCTTTCGCACCCTGCTCCCCCATGGCCCGGAGGTTCGGCATGTGGGCCAGGAGCTGGGGGGTGAGGCCGACAACGTCGAGGACGAGGAGGGGAGTGGGCCGGGGTCCTGTTGCGTCGGTCATGGCAGTTCCTTGAGGCCGAGGTCGACCAGGAGGTCGCGGGCGAGGGTGAGTTCGGCGGCGATGCCGTCGGCGAGCTGGGTGCGGGTGCGGGGACGCAGTTCGGCGGGCAGCGCCTGCCAGGTGTACGTCTCCACCTCCAGGTGCCGGGTCAGGGGCGCGGGTCCGCCGACGAGCCGGGCGAGCGTGTCGCGGAGCACGGGCAGGGTCGAGGTCAGCGGGGGCGCCGGGGGTGCGTGCAGCGGTACGTGGAAGTGGGCGCGCCAGGGGGTGGAGTCGGGGAGCGCCCGGCCGGTGACGGCCTCGTCGAGGTCGTCGGTGCCGCGCAGGCCCGCGGCCGTACGCGTGCGGGTCTGGTGCAGGAAGCGCGGTTCGGCGAACGCGGCGAGCGCGGTGCGGACCTCGGGCAGGTGGGGATGCTCGGCGTGCAGGGCGGCGGAGAGCTGGGACTTGACGACGCGGACGCCGGCGGCGGCCAGGGCGTCGAGTGCGGTGCCGGGGTCCTCGAAGGAGGTGGCGAGGTGGCAGGTGTCGACGCAGATGCCGATGCGGTCGTGACCGACGTCGGTGAGCGGGGCGATGGCGTCGGCGGTGGTCTCCACCGTGCAGCCCGGTTCCGGTTCGAGGCCGATGCGGATGGACTTGCCGGTGAGTTCGGCCAGTGCGTCCAGGCGCTGGGCGAGCGTGGTGAGGGCGGCGTGTGCGGTGCGGGCCGCCTCGGGGTCGTCGGCGTAGGGGGTGCGCCAGGCGAGCGGCAGGGTGGAGATGGTGCCCTCGGTGGCGTCGTCCGGGAGCAGGGCGGCCAGGAGGCGGGCGAGGTCGGTGGTGTGGGAGAGGCGGTCGGGTTCGGTCCAGTCCGGCCGGTAGACCCGGTATTTGACCTCGTCGGCGCCGAACCCTTCGTAGGGGAAGCCGTTGAGGGTGACCACTTCGAGGCCGCGGCTGTCGAGTTCGGCGCGCAGGGCGCGGAGTTCGGCGGGGTCGTTGATCAGGGCGCGGGCGGCGTCCCGGGCGAGCCAGAGGCCGATGCCGAGCCGGTCCCGGCCCAGGCGGCGGCGGACGGGTTCGCAGTGGTCGCGGAGTTGGGCGCGGACGCCGTCGAGGGTTTCGGCGGGGTGGACGTTGGTGCAGTAGGCGAGGTGGACGGTCGAGCCGTCCGGGTGGCGGAAGCGCATGACCGCCTCACTCCCCGCCGCGCAGGATGGAGTTGCCCTCGTGGAGTGGGTCGGGGGCGGGGACGTCCAGCTGGAGGCGGCCGCTCTGGCCGTAGAAGGCGACGGGGTTGCGCCACAGGACCTGGTCGACGTCGTCCTCGGTGAAGCCGGCCTTCAGCATGGCGTCGGCGACCTTGCGGGTCTTGAGGGGGTCGCTCTTTCCCCAGTCGGCGGCCGAGTTGACGAGGATCTTCTCGGTGCCGTGATTCCGGAGGATGGTGACCATGCGGTCCTCGTCCATCTTGGTGTCCGGGTAGATGGAGAACCCGGCCCAGCAGCCGCTGTCAGTGGCGGTCTTTACGGTTGTCTCATTGAGGTGGTCGAGGAGGACGAACTCCGGGGGGAGGTTCGATTCGCGGATGACGTCGATGGTGCGGTGCAGACCGGCGAGCTTGTCGCGGTGCGGGGTGTGGACGAGGGCGGGCAGACCGTGGTCTGCGGCGAGCTGGAGCTGGGCGGCCAGCGCGTGGTCCTCGGCCGGGGTCATGGAGTCGTAGCCGATCTCGCCGACGGCGACGACGGAGTCCTTGACGAGGTAGCGGGGCAGCGCGTCCAGGACGGGGGTGCAGCGGGGGTCGTTCGCCTCCTTGGGGTTGAGGGCGAGCGTGCAGTGGTGGGCAATGCCGTACTGCGAGGCGCGGAAGGGTTCCCAGCCGAGGAGCGCGTCGAAGTAGTCGAAGAAGCTGGCGGGCGAGGTGCGGGGCTGGCCGAGCCAGAAGGAGGGCTCGACGAGCGCGCGGACGCCCGCGTCGTACATCGCCTGATAGTCGTCGGTGGTGCGGGAGGTCATGTGGATGTGGGGGTCGAAGATGCGCATCAGGACTCCTCCGTGGGGGCGGGGGCTGCGGGAGCTGCGGTCGGCGGGGCCTGGTGGGCGCCCTCGTCGGCCGGGGCGGTGAGGGCCAGGGCATGCCCCAGGACCGTGCGCAGGTCTTCGGGGACGGTGCGGCCGGCCGCGGTGCGTTCGGCGGCGAAGTCGTCGAGCATGCGGGCGAGTTCGGCGTCGCCGTGGGCCCGGTCGGCGAGCCGGGCGACGGCCGCGACCGGCACCTCGGTGAACAGGCACTTCAGGACGGCGTGCCGCCAGGCGTGCGGGTCCAGGTGGTCGGCGGCGTAGGGGCCGACGGCGGCGGACACCAGCCGGGTGTCGTTGGCGCGCAGGGCGTCCTCGACGAGCGGGAGGGCGGTGGCGCCGAGGTCGAGGCGGTGCAGGGTGAGGAGGACGGCGCGGCGTTCGGCTGCGGTGCCCTGTTCGTAGAGCCGGGTGACGGAGGACAGCGGGGCGCGGGCCTCGACGAGCAGGAGGGAGCGTACGGAGTCGGCGTGTTCGAGGCCGCAGTGCCGGCCGGCGGCGGCGTAGCGCAGCTCCCACGGCGGGGAGGTGGAGGGGCCGGTGGCCTCCGCGCCGGGGGCGTCGGGGGCGTCGGGGGTGGCTTCTGTTCGAGCCGCGTCGTGGGCTGCCTCGGCGAGGGCCTCGTCGAGCCAGGCGCGGGCGACCCCGCCGAGTTCGGCGTCGAGTTCCTTGCGGGACTTCAGCACGGGGCGGCTCCCTTGGTCGCGAAACCGCGCGTCGTGCTGCCGCGCGTCATGGCGTCGTGCAGGAAGTCGATCGACGTACGGGCCAGTTCGGGTCCCGCGTGGGAGTGGCGGGGCAGTTCGACGACGGTGAGGCCCCGGTAGTCCGAGGCGGCGAGGGCGGCGAGCACGGGCGGGAAGTCGATCTCCCCGTCGCCGAACGGGAGGTGTTCGTGGACTCCGCGCCGCATGTCCTCGATCTGGACGTGCCGGAGCCAGGGGGCGGAGTCCTTGACGCACTCCAGGGGCGAGGCCTCCTCCAGACACTGGCAGTGGCCGATGTCGAGGGTGAGGCCGAGCGGCCCCGGGTCGCCGAGGAGGCCGCGCAGGTGGTGGAAGTCGGCGAGGGTCGCGAGGAGGTGACCGGGTTCGGGCTCGACGGCGAGCGGGATGCCGGACCGGTCGGCGGCTTCGAGGACGGGGACGATCGCTTCGGTGAGCCGTTTCCACGCGGTGTCCGCCGGGGTGCCGGGCGGGGTGATGCCGCTGAAGAAGTGGACGGCGTGCGCTCCGAGTTCGGCGGCCACGTCGACGGCGCGTACGAGCAGCGCGGCGCGGGCGGCACGGGCGTCGGGGTCCGGGTCGAGGAGGGAGGGGCCGTGCTTGCGGCGCGGGTCGAGGACATAGCGGGCGCCGGTCTCCACGGTGACCCGGAGGCCGAGGGAGGTGAGTCTGCGGCGGACCTGGCGGGTGCGCTCGGTGAGGTCCGGGGCCATGGGGTCCAGGTGCATATGGTCGAGCGTCAGGCCGACGCCCTCGTAGCCGAGGTCGGCGAGCAGGCCGAGGGCGTCGTCGAGGCGGAGGTCGGTGAGCCCGTTGGTGCCGTATCCGAGGTGGAGGGTCATGTGAGGCTCACCTTCCGGGCGAGGCTGCGGGCGAGGGGGACGAGCCCCATGACGGCGAGACCGGTGACGGGCGCCCCGGCGCGGGCGGCGAGCGCGGCCTGGAGCGGGATCATGGCCCGGATGCCGCCGCCGACCGCCCGCTGGGTCAGGGGTGGGGACGGGTTCAGCGCGGCGTGCAGGAGGGGTGGTCCGGCGGTACGGAGGTAGGCGCCGGTGAGCGTGATCAGGAGGAGGCGGGTGGGGTCGGTCGCCCACCCCGGGAGGCCCCACCCTGGGGAGACCCCGGGCTGCGGGGTCGCGCCGAGGGAGGCGGACCACCCGGGGAGGCCCGCGCCCTGAGGCCTCGCGCCGACGGCGGCCCACCCGGTACGGCTCGCGTCCCGCAGCCCTGTCCCGCCGTGGTCCGTGGTCGCACCGGGGCTGTCCGGGGCCCGTCCACGGGACGCCCCCAGCACCGCTGCCGCGAGTGCCGTCGTCGTGGCCAGCACCGCGAGCGGGACGCCCGTGGAACCGCCCTGCGTCTCGTGGCGCGATACGGCGGTGACGCCGTAGGTGTGTGCCCCGAGCACCAGGGCGGCGGGCAGCGCGGGCAGGGCCGCGGTCAGCACGCCTCGCCCCGGCGCCACGGTCGCCTTCGCGGTCACCGACGCCCCGGCAACGTTGTCGAAGCGGCCTGCCCGACCCGGCGTACCGGCCCCCGTCACGGCGACCGTGGACGTCGCCGTAGCGCCCAGCAGCAGGTCCAGGGAGCGGGCCGCCGCCATGGCCGCCGGGCCCGCCTTCGTGTGCTTCAGGTGGAGGTCGTAGGCCCAGACCGTGGCGGCCAGACCCGTGGCGACGGTCAGCGCGGGGCGGCCGGCCCGGGCCGCCAGGGCGAGCCCCGTCGCGGTCAGCACCCCGGCCGCTCCCAGGGCCGCCGCCGGGCTGATGCGGCCCGAGGGGATCGGGCGGTGCGGGCGGTCGACGGCGTCCTCGTCGCGGTCGGCCCAGTCGTTGAGGGCCATCCCGGCCTCGTACAGGCACAGCGACGCACCGATCGCCAGCGCGGTGCCCCGGCCGGGTCGGCGGCCCACCGCCGCCGCGCCCGCCAGGGCGTCCCCGGGCACGGAGAACAGGGCGGAGACGCGCAGCAGTTCCGCCCAGGCCCGCAGGCGCTCCCGGGGCGTGCCCCGCTCTGCGCCCCGGATGGAAGCCGCGTCCGGCCGGCCCGCGCCGGCGTCGTCCGCGCCCTGTTCCCCGTTCCGGCCCGTGGGGGGCGGTCCGGGCCTGTCCGGTGCGGGCGCAGTCCCACCCGCACCGGACAGGCTGTCATCGGTCACGGCAGCCGGCGGCCTACCGTGTGCAAAACCGTTCCGCCGCCCGACCGGGAGCAGCGACAGGGCCGCCACCAGCGCGGCCGGGAGGGCGCGCCGCCGCCTCATGCCCCGGCCCGCAGCCGCTCGGCGAAGGAGAGCAAGGTGGCGTACTGCTCAGCGAGTGCCGCCGAGGTGCCGCCGTCCGGGTCCTTGAAGTAGAAGCCGAGCTCCGGCAGGGGGCCGCTGATCCCGGCCTCGTGGGCGCGGGCCAGGAGCCGTGCCAGGTCCAGGACCAGCGGGGCCGCCAAGGCGGAGTCGCAGCCCTGCCAGATGGTCTGGAGGATCATGCGGGAGCCGAGGAAGCCGTCGAAGGCGATGTGGTCCCAGGCGGTCTTCCAGTCCCCCATCGCGGGCACGTCGTCGATGTGCACCTCGCCCTCGGGGGCGGTGCCGAAGGTGTCGGCCAGGACGCGTTCCTTGCCGGCGTTCTTCGCGGCGGCGGCCGCCGGATCGGCCAGCGCCGCCCCGTCCCCGCCGCCCAGCAGGTTCGACCCGGACCACGCCCGTACGGCGAGGGCGCGCTGGAGGAACATCGGGGCGAGTACGGAACGGAGCAGCGTCTGGCCGGTCTTGCCGTCGCGTCCGGCGTGGGGAAGTCCGCTGGAGGCGACGGTGTCGGTGAGCGCGGGGGTGCGCAGTCCCGTGGACGGGGTGAAGTTGGCGTAGGCGCAGCCGGCGCGCAGGGCGGCGGCCGCGTAAAGCGAGCTGGCGGGCAGCCGGGTGTCGTCGGGGCCCGGCGCGGGCTCGGTGGAGGCGACGTTGACGACGACGGTGCGGGCCAGGTCGTGGCGGTGGGCGAAGTCGGTGAGGTCGGCGGCGAACGCGGCGATGAGTTCCTGGTCGGTGCGGGTGTCACCGGGGAGCGGTCCGCCGGGGCGGATCTCGGCGTCGGCGGCGTCGAGCTCGGCGCGTACGGCGGAGGGCAGTCCGTGCGGCAGCACACCGCCGTCGGCCAGCACCTCGGCCCGCTTGGACAGCGGGCAGTCGAGGGTGTCGTGGCCGCCGAAGACCAGGCTCGTCAGGGCGGGCAGACCGCTGTCGGCGAAGGGGGGCGTCTCGGTGACCATGCCGGTCGGCGGGTGCAGGCCGGCCGCGATGGCGGCGCAGCCCGCGGTGGCGGTGGTCGCCACGGATCCGCGTGCTCCGATGAACCAGACACCGGTACGGCCCGCGGTGCCGGCCGGGCCGGCCACCTCCGTACGGCTTACGGCACCGGGAACTCCCGAGGGGCTCGGGGTGTCGGTTCGGCCTGGGGCGTCGGTTCGGCCTTCACGATCGGCGTGTGCGGTCACGGGCTGCCTCCCTGGGGGGATGTCGGGGGTGGTGGACGACGGGCGGGGGAAGGTGTGAGTGCTTCCCCCGCCCGTCGTCGGCAGAGGCGGCCGCCCTACTTCGAGGGCAGCTCCTTCAGTTGGATGTTGCGGAAGGACACCTGGTCGTCGGCTCCGTGGTTCTGGAGACCGATGTAGCCGTCCTTCAGACTGCGGGCCGGGTCGGTGTTGGTGAAGTCGTTGATCTTCGCTCCGTTGAGGAAGATCTGCAGACGTTCGCCCTGGACCTTGATCTCGTAGCTGTTCCACTGTCCCGGCGGCCGCAGGACGCGGTCGCGGGCCTTGATGTTGGCGGATTTGAAGGTGTAGACGGCGCCGGTGGTGCGGTCGGCGGCGTCGGTGGCGTCGATCTGGATCTCGTACCCGTTGTCGACCGCCGACCAGGGGTCGTCGGACTCCGGGAAGCCCACGAAGACACCGGAGTTGTCGTCGCCGGTCATCTTCCAGTCGAGCTTCAGCGAGTACGCGTTCAGTTCCTTGGCCTGGTAGGTGAGCAGGCCCATGCCGCCCTCGGAGTGCAGGGCGCCGTCACTGATGGAGAACTTCCCCGGGCCCGCCTGCTTCCACCCCTCCAGCGTCTTGCCGTTGAAGATCGGCCGGTAGTCCTTGTCCGGCTTGCAGTCGGCCTTGACCTGACCGGTGGCGTAGCGCAGGCCGCCCAGCACGTGGCTGCGGAACTCCGGCTCGGCGTAGGACTCCTTGGTGTGGCCGAGACCGGTGTAGAAGGAGCGGCCGCCCTCGTAGGTCTGGCACCAGGAGATCGGGTGATCGCCCTTCATGTTCCCGCCGGTGTAGGTGGTCTCGTCCAGGGTGGCGAGAACCTTGGCCTTGTCCCGGGGGTTGGTGCCGTAGTTGTACCACTCGTCGGTGCGCTCCCACTCCTCGTCCAGGTGGGCGGTCGCGGGGTGGTCGTGGTCCTCGACGCGGACGGTGGCGGGCTGGATCTGCGGGTGGGAGTCGAAGTAGGCGCCGACGAGGCCGCCGTAGAACTCCCAGTCGTACTCGGTGTCGGCGGCCGCGTGGATGCCGACGTAACCGCCGCCGGTGGCCACGTAGTTCTCGAACGCCTTCTGCTGCTCGGCGTTGAGGACGTCACCGGTGGTGGAGAGGAACGCGACCGCGTCGTAGCGGGCCAGGTTGCTGGTGGTGAACTGGGCGGCGGACTCGGTGGAGTCGACCGTGATGTTGGTGTCCTTGCCGATCTCCTTCAGGGCGGCGATGCCGTCCGGGATGGAGTCGTGGCGGAAGCCGGCGGTCTTGGAGAAGACCAGGACGCGCTTGGCGGTCTTGTCGACCGGGGTGTTGGACAGTTCGAAGTCGTCGACGTCGTAGAGCGCTCCGTCGCCGCCCTTGAAGACCAGGAAGAGTTCCGTCTGCTTCTTGGGCACACCGCGCAGCGGGATGTCGATGTCCTGGAAGGTGTCCCAGTCGCCGGTCACCGGGACGGGCCCGGAGCCGAGGATCTTGCCGGTGGGCGATCCGGTGCGCACTTCGAGGAAGCCGCCGGAGCCGGCCGAGGAGATCCGGGCGGTCAGCTTGGTGGTGTCGCCGAGGACGTAGGTGTCGAAGGAGATCCAGTCGTCGTTGTGGATGTCGCCGACGGTCTTCCCGCCGTGCGCGCCGTCCTTGCTCGGCGTCGTGACGCCGGAGGAGTCGTCGAAGTGCTCGGCCTGCCGGTGCTTGGGCTGGAGGCGCGAGGCGTCCTTGCCGGTGAGCTTGGGCTGGCCGCCACCGCCGTTGTCGGTGTACGAGGCCGAAATGCCGCCGTAGATATTGGCGTTGGGGTCGTGGCCGCCTTCCATGGCGGTCTTGATGGTGCCTTCGCAGCCGTGCTCGGTGGTGATGTCGTGGCCGTGGCTGTCGTGGCCCAGGGTGAACTTGACCTCGACCTTCGTGCAGTCGATGGTGCCGTCCTCCGGGTCGCTGACGTTCACCTTGAACGGCACGGAGTCACCGAACTCGAAGAGCTGCCCGTCCTCGGGGAGCACCAGCTCCACGGTCGGGGCGGTGTTGCCGACGGTGATGTGGACGCTGGCGGAGCCGGTGCGGCCGGTCGGGTCCTCGGCGGTGAGGGTGGCGGTGTAGGTGCCGTTCTTCTTGTACGTGTACGTCGGGTCGGCGGCGGTGGAGGTGCCGCCGTCCCCGAAGTCCCAGGAGTACGTGAGCGGGTCGTCGTCGCCGTCCGCCGTGCCGGCCGAGGAGAACTTCACCTTCAGGGGTGCGGTGCCCGACGTCTTGTTGCCCGAGGCCTCGGCGATGGGCGAGCGGCCTCCGGTGGCGTTCTCGATGCGGTAGAGCGCGGAGTTCTCGTCGCCGCCGAACCAGGCGAGGCCGTAGTCGAGGACGTACAGCGCTCCGTCCGGGCCGAAGGCCATGTCCATGATCTGCGTACCGGACCACGGCACGTCGTTGATGGACTGGACGCCGCCGTCGGCGTCCTGCTCGATGCGCTTGATCCACTGGCGGCCGAACTCACCGGCGAAGAAGTCGCCGTCGTAGGCCTCGGGGAACTTCACCGGGGAGTCCAGGTCCGCGTCGTAGCGGTAGACGGGTCCGCCCATCGGGGACTCGGAGCCGGTGCCGAACTCGGGCACGGAACCGCCGTCGTAGGGAATCCACGCGGCCTCGGCCGGCGGCAGGTCGACGAGTCCGGTGTTGTGCGGCGACTCGTTCTTCGGGGCGGCGCAGTCGAAGGCGGCGCCCGAGGTCTTGGTGGCGAAGTCGTAGTCGATGTAGGGCTCGTTGTCGCCGACGCAGAAGGGCCAGCCGAAGTTGGCGGCCTTCGTCACGCGGGCGAACTCGACCTTCCCGGCGGGTCCGCGCTTGGGGTCGGCCGCGCCCGCGTCGGGGCCGTAGTCGCCGACGTACACGGTGCCGGTGGCCTGGTCGACGGAGAAGCGGAAGGGGTTGCGGAAGCCCATCGCGTAGATCTCGGGGCGTGTCTTGTCCGTACCCGGCTCGAAGAGGTTGCCCTCCGGGACGGTGTACGAGCCGTCCTCGGCGACCTTGATGCGCAGGATCTTGCCGCGCAGGTCGTTGGTGTTGCCCGAGGTGCGGCGGGCGTCGAACGCCGGGTTGCGGTCCGGGCGTTCGTCGATCGGGGTGAAGCCGTCGGAGGCGAAGGGGTTGGTGTCGTCGCCGGTGGAGAGGTAGAGATTGCCCTCGGCGTCGAAGTCGATGTCACCGCCGACGTGGCAGCACATGCCGCGCGAGGTGGCGACGTCCAGGACCTTCTTCTCACTGGCGGTGTCGAGGGTGCCGTCCTCGTTCAGGACGAAGCGGGAGAGCCGGTTGACGCCCTCGAACTTCTCGAAGTCGGCGGCCGTGCCGGTCTCCGGGGCGTCGCCCGCCGGGGTGTCCATCGGGGGTGCGTAGAAGAGGTAGATCGCCCGGTTCTCGGCGAAGTCGGGGTCGACGCCGACGCCTTGGAGGCCTTCCTCGTCGTGCGTGTACACGGGGAGGGTGCCGGAGATCCGGGTGTTGCCGGCGCTGTCGGTGATCCGCAGCTCGCCGCTGCGCGAGGTGTGCAGCACGCTGCGGTCCGGGAGGACGGCGAGCGACATGGGCTCGCCGGTCTCCTCGACGCCCTTGGCCAGGGTGACTTGCTGGAAGTCCTCCGCCACGGGCTCCTCGTGGCCCGGGTGACCGGGGTGGGCGGCGGCTCCGGGCGCGGAGCCGAGGGTCAGGGTCGCGGCGGCGAGCAGGCCGCCGGTGAACAGCGCGAGCGATTTACGGACGCGGGTCCGGGCCAGGAGCCGCTTTCTGGTTCGGTGCACGTAGGTCCTCCGGAGAGTGCCGGTTGTACGGGCGGGTGTAGCCGTGCCGTGCCGCGCGGGGACTGCCGCGCGTGCGTCACCGGAGACGGGTGCGACCCCGGTGACGCGAGTCATGTCGTGTACACGAAATGGACGGTAGACCTGTTCGTCCTCGACGGAAAGCCCTTGTGCAACAGGTAAGTCGAACTTCTGCTTCCGCGAGGACAAAGGGGATTCCGGGCAGCGCGAAGCAGCCCCGGGGGCTGGGGCCGTGAACCGGATCAGACCCCCGGGGCTTGATCTTCCGCGCTACTCGCCGCCGCCGAAGGCCGCGTCGAAGGAGGCCGACGGCGGGTCGAAGTCGAACCGCTTGAGGCTGGCAAGCGCTTCCGGGGCGCCGTGCAGCCGGTCCATGCCGGCGTCCTCCCACTCCACCGAGACGGGACCCTCGTAGCCGATGGACCGGAGCATCCGGAAGACGTCCTCCCAGGGCACGTCGCCGTGACCGGCGGAGACGAAGTCCCAGCCGCGCCGGGGGTCGCCCCAGGGCAGGTGCGAGCCGAGGCGGCCGTTGCGGCCGTCGAGGCGCTTGCGGGCCTCCTTGCAGTCCACGTGGTAGATCCGGTCCCGGAAGTCGTAGAGGAAGCCGACCGGGTCGAGGTCCTGCCAGACGAAGTGGCTCGGGTCGAAGTTCAGCCCGAACGCGGGCCGGTGGTCCACCGCTTCGAGGGCGCGCTGGGTGGTCCAGTAGTCGTACGCGATCTCGCTCGGGTGCACCTCGTGGGCGAAGCGCACCCCCTCGGCGTCGAAGACGTCCAGGATCGGGTTCCAGCGCTCGGCGAAGTCCTCGTAGCCCCGCTCGATCATGTGCGGCGGGACGGGCGGGAACATCGCGACCAGGTGCCAGATCGAGGAGCCGGTGAAGCCGATGACCGTGTCGACGCCGAAGGCGGCGGCGGCCCGGGCGGTGTCCGCGATCTCTGCCGCGGCGCGCTGCCGCACGCCCTCGGGCTCTCCGTCGCCCCAGATGCGGGCGGGCAGGATGCCCTGGTGGCGTTCGTCGATCGGGTGGTCGCAGACGGCCTGGCCGACCAGGTGGTTGGAGATCGCGAAGCACTTCAGCCCGTACTTGTCGAGCAGTTGGTGCCTGGTGTCCAGATATCCCGGGTCGGCCAGCGCTTTGTCGACCTCGAAGTGGTCTCCCCAGCAGGCGAGTTCGAGACCGTCGTAACCGAAGTCACGGGCGTGCCGGCAGACCTCCTCCAGCGGGAGGTCGGCCCACTGGCCGGTGAAGAGGGTGAAGGGGCGGGGCATGGGCGGCAGCCTCCTAGGACGAGGACGGGACCGAGGTGTGGACGGAGTTCTTGGCGGCGCTCTCCTCGACGGCGGCGAGCACCCGCTGCACCTGGAGCCCGTCCGCGAACGACGGTACGGGCGGGGCCCCTTCGGCGATCGTGTGGACCACGTCGCGGGCCTGGTGGACGAAGGTGTGCTCGTAGCCGAGCCCGTGGCCCGGGGGCCACCAGGCCTCCAGGTAGGGGTGCTCCGGCTCGGTGACGAGGATGCGGCGGAACCCCGCGGTAGCGGCGGGTTCGGTGTGGTCGTGGAAGGACAGTTCGTTGAGCCGCTCCAGGTCGAAGGCGAGCGAGCCCAGCTCCCCGTTGATCTCCAGGCGCAGGGCGTTCTTGCGTCCCGCCGCCATCCGGGTCGCTTCGAAGGAGGCGAGCGCGCCGGAGGCGAGGCGGCCGGTGAAGATCGCCGCGTCGTCGACGGTCACCTCGCCCCGCTCCACCGTGTCGGCACTGCCGGAGAGTCCGGCCGACGCTCCGGCGAGCAGGGGGCGTTCCCGTACGAAGGTCTCGGAGACGGCGGACACGCCGGTGAGCAGCTCGCCCGACAGATACTGGGCGAGGTCGACGATGTGCGCCCCGAGGTCCCCGAGCGCGCCGGACCCGGCGTGCTCGCGCTTGAGCCGCCAGGTGAGCGGGGACGCCGGGTCCACCAGCCAGTCCTGGAGGTAGGTGGCCCGCACATGGCGCAGCGGGCCGAGCCGGCCCTCGGCGATGAGCTGCCGGGCGAAGGAGATCGCGGGAACCTTGCGGTAGTTGAAGCCCACCATCGCCACCTGCCCCCGCGCGGCGGCCGCTTCGGCGGCGCGGACCATCGCCTCCGCCTCGGCGACGGTGTTGGCGAGCGGCTTCTCGCACAGCACGTGCTTGCCCGCCTCCAGGGCGGCGATGGCGATCTCCGCATGGCTGTCGCCCGGGGTGCAGATGTCGATCAGCTGGACGTCGTCCCGGGCGATCAGGGCCCGCCAGTCCGTCTCCGCCGCGGCCCAGCCGTGCCGGGCGGCGGCGGCGTCGACGGCCGCACGGTCGCGTCCGCAGATCGCGGCGAGAGCGGGCCGCACGGGCAGGTCGAAGACATGTCCGGCGGTACGCCACCCCTGGGAGTGGGCGGCGCCCATGAACGCGTATCCGACCATGCCGACCCCGAGCGTTCCTGGCGCCTGCCGCGGCGAGGCTGCTGGGGCTTGCGTTTCCGTCTCTTGACTACGGGCCATGCGGACTTCCTCCTCATCGGTGTGCGGTAACGGGCCGGGGGACGCGCTCTCCGCGTCCCCCGGAGTCCCGGTCAGTTGAAGCCCGTCGGCAGGTACTGGTCGATGTTGTCCTTCGTCACGACCGCGGAGTACAGGGTCAGGGAGGTCGGGATCTCCATCTCGGAGAGGCCGCTGACCCCCTTGCTCTGGCCCAGTGCCCGTGCCAGGTCGATCGCGGACGCGGCCATCGTCGGCGGGTAGAGGACGGTCGCCTTGATGACCGAGTCATCGGCCTTGATGGCGTCCATCGCGGACTTGGCGCCGGCGCCGCCGACCATGATGAACTCGTCGCGGCCCGCCTGCTTGATGGCCCGGAGCGCACCGACGCCCTGGTCGTCGTCGTGGTTCCACAGGGCGTCGAACTGCTTCTGAGCCTGGAGGAGTTGGGCCATCTTGGCCTGGCCGGACTCGACGGTGAAGTCGGCTGCCTGACGGGCCACCAGCTTGATGTTGGAGTAGTTCTTGAGGGCGTCGGCGAAGCCCTGGCTGCGCTGCTTGGTCAGCTCCAGGTTGTCGATCCCGGCGAGCTCGACGACCTTGGCGTTCGGCTTGTCCTTGAGCTGCTCGCCGATGTAGTGCCCGGCGTTGAGGCCCATGCCGTAGTTGTCGCCGCCGACCCAGCAGCGGTACGCCTGCGGGGAGGCGAAGATGCGGTCCAGGTTGACGACGGGGATGCCCGCCCGCATCGCTTCGAGGCCGACCTGGGTGAGCGCCTTGCCGTCGGCGGGAAGGACGACGAGGACGTCGACCTTCTTGTTGATGAGGGTCTTGACCTGGCCGATCTGGGCGGCGGTGTCGTTGGAGCCCTCGGTGATCTCCAGGGTGACGTCGGAGTACGTCTCCGCCCGGGACTTGGCGTTCACGTTGATCGCGTTGAGCCAGCCGTGGTCGGCCTGCGGTCCGGCGAAGCCGATGGTGACGGCCTTGCCCGGCTTGTCGTCGGCGGGGGCGCTGTTGCCGGCGGGCTCGGTCTTCTTGGGCTCGTTGCTGGTACAGGCCGTGAGGAGCGCGCCCGCGGAGACGGCGGCGGTTCCGAACAGCAGCCCTCTGCGGCTGGTTTCTTGCATGACGGTCTGACCCTTCATCCGGTGGGTGCTACGAGGTGCGGGTGCGGGGGGGTGCGTTGTGGGGCGCTCGGGTGCCGTTGCGCGGGCGGTCAGGTTTCCCTGCCGCGCATGGTGCGGCGCTGGACGAGGACGGCGGCGACGATGATGGCGCCCTTGGCGATCTGCTGGACGTCGCTCTGGAGGTTGTTGAGCGCGAAGATGTTGGTGATCGTGGTGAAGATCAGGACGCCGAGCACAGAGCCGACGATGGTGCCGCGGCCGCCGCTGAGCAGGGTCCCGCCGATGATCGCGGCGGCGATGGCGTCGAGCTCGTACAGGTTGCCGTTGGTGTTCTGGCCGGAACCGGCGAGCACGATCAGCATGAAGGCGGCGATGCCGCAGCAGAGTCCGGACAGCAGGTAGAGGTACAGGCGCTGGCGGCGGACGTCGATCCCGGCGAGCCGGGCGGCCTCCGCGTTGCCGCCGACGGCGACCGTGCGGCGGCCGAACGTGGTCCGGTTGAGGATCAGCCAGCCGACGACGGTGACCACGGCGAACATGATGACCAGCGGCGGGATGCCGAGGATGTAGGAGTCGGGCAGGCCGAGGTCCAGGACCGAGTCGACGGTGACGATCTGGGTCTTGCCGTCGGTGATCTGGAGGGCGAGTCCGCGGGCCGAGGCGAGCATGGCCAGCGTCGCGATGAACGGGACCATCCCCCCGTACGCGATGAGGACGCCGTTCACGAGTCCGGCGGCGAGACCGACGATGATCGCGGTGAACGCGATGCCCGCGAAGCCGTACTCCTGGGTGGCCAGGGTCGTCGCCCACACCGAGGCGAGGGCGACCATCGCGCCGACGGAGAGGTCGATGCCGCCGCTGATGATGACGAAGGTCATGCCGACGGTGACGACACCGATGACGGAGGCCTGGGTCAGGATCAGCTGGAGGTTGCCGGTGTCCAGGAAGGCGTCCGGTTCGGTGATGCCGCCGACCAGGATCAGGACCGCGAGGACGCCGAGCAGGGACAGGATCCGGACGTCGAGCCGCAGACCGAGGGCCGGCCTGCCGCCGCCCGACTTCGAGGGCGGCGCGCCGGAGGGGCCGGTGAGGGCTCCCTTGTCCGGCCCGTTGTGCTGCGCCGACGGGGCGGGCTGTGTCATGGCGTCGGGCTCCCTTCCATCACGAGGTCGAGTACGCGGTGCTCGTCGAGCTCCTGGGCGGGGGCCGTGTGGACCACTTCGCCCTCGCGGAGGACCAGCACCCGGTCGGCGAGGCCCAGGACTTCGGGCACTTCGCTGGAGACGAGCAGAACGGCGAGGCCTTCGTCGGCCAGCCGGCGGATCACGGCGTAGAGCTCGGCGCGCGCGCCGACGTCGACGCCACGGGTGGGTTCGTCCAGCAGCAGGACCCGGCAGCCGCGCAGCAGCCAGCGGGCGAGGACGGCCTTCTGCTGGTTGCCGCCGGAGAGGGTGCGGACGGCGGCGTCCGGGTTGTCGGGCCGCATCTGCAGCTCGCGGGTGGCGCTCTGCGCGGCCTTCCGCTCCCCGCCCCGGTCGATCCAGCCGATCCGGGCGAAGCGGGAGAGGGAGGAGACGGAGACGTTGCGGGTGACCGACTCGGTCATCAGCAGGGCCTGCGCCTTGCGTTCCTCGGGCGCGAGGCCGATGCCCGCGGCGACGGCGGCGCGGACGCTGCCGGGGCGGAGCCGCTTGCCGGCGACGGTGACGGTCCCGGTGCTCGCCTTGCGGGCGCCGTAGATCGTCTCCAGGATCTCCGAGCGGCCCGAGCCGACGAGGCCGGCCAGGCCGACGATCTCGCCGGGCCGCAGTTCGAGGTCGACGGGGGCGAACTCGCCCTTGCGGGAGAGGCCTTGGACCCGGAGCACGGGTTCGTCGGTGGCGGCGACCGGCTCCTCCGGGCGCGGCGGGAAGACATAGGCGACGTCGCGGCCGGTCATCATGGCAACGATGTCGCGGGTGGGGGTGTCGGCGGCGGGAAGCCCGACGGCGACGGTCCGGCCGTCCTTGATGACGGTGACCCGGTCGCCGATGCGGCGGATCTCCTCGAGACGGTGCGAGATGTAGACGACGGCCACCCCGTCGGCGGTGAGGCTGTCGACGATCCGGAAGAGGTTGTCGACCTCGTCGGGGTCGAGGGCGGCGGAGGGCTCGTCCATCACGATGAGCCGGACGTCGTGGGAGAGTGCCCGCGCCATGGAGACGATCTGCTGCTGGGCGGCGGAGAGGTCCCCGACCGGCCGGGCGGGGTCGATCTCCGGGTGACCGAGGCGGGCCAGGAGCGCTTTCGCCGCGAGACGCCCCTCCCCCGTACGGACGATGAAGCCGGCGCTGGTCGGCTCGTGGCCGAGGAAGACGTTCTCGGCGACCGACAGGCCTTCGACCAGGTCGAGTTCCTGGTAGATGGTGGCGATGCCCAGGCGCATGGCGGCGATCGGCGACTTGAGCTGGACGGTTTCGCCGCGCCAGGTGATCTCGCCGTCGTTGGGCTGGTGGGCTCCGGCGAGCACCTTGATGAGGGTGGACTTGCCCGCACCGTTCTGGCCGAGGAGGCAGTGGACCTCGCCGGCCTGGACCTCCAGGTCGACGCCGTCCAGGGCGCGGACGCCCGGGAAGAGCTTGGTGATGCCGGACATGGTGAGCAGGGGTGGTTCTGGTGCCATGACGAATCCCCTCGGCGAATGGGGTCTCCCCTGCTCGGGCGGTGCCGAGGGGCCGGGGAGGGCCGGTGAGCGGACAGGGCGCAGGGCTGGAGGTGCCGTGGAGCCGGCGGCACCGCGAACGGCTGCTGACAAGGAGGTGGTTCGGTGGTGCGTGGTGCGTACGGCTGCTGACGGGGTGGTTCCGTGGTGCGTCGTACGGCCTGGGGTCAGGCCGGTGAGAAGAGGTGGTCGCTGATGAGCCGGGCCGCGCCGATCACTCCGGCGGTGGGCCCCAACTCGCCCAGCACGATGGGGAGATTGCCGGTGGCCAGGGGCAGGGACTGCTTGTAGACCTGGGTGCGGACACTGGCGAGGAGGTTGTGACCGAGGCCGGTGACCCCGCCGCCGATCACCACCAGACCGGGATTGAAGAAGCTCACCAGGCTCGCGATCACCTGGCCGAGCCGGTTGCCGCCTTCGCGGATCAGGTCGAGCGCCGCGGCGTCCCCGGCAGCGGCGGCGGCCGCCACGTCGGCGGCGGTGAGATGGCCCGCCGCCTCCAGCCGGGCGGCGAGCTCGGGCGAGCGGCCCTCCCGGGCCGCGTCCTCCGCGTCCCGGGCGAGGGCGGCGCCGCTGAAGTGGGCCTCCAGGCAGCCTTTGTTGCCGCAGGCGCAGGACCGGCCGTCCGGGTCCACCTGGATGTGCCCGATGTCCCCGGCGCTGCCGGTCGTGCCGCGGTAGACCTCGCCGCCGACGACGATGCCGCAGCCGATGCCCGTACCGATCTTGACGCAGAGGAAGTCGCCCACGGAGCGGGCCACACCCGCGTGCTGCTCCCCCATGGCCATGAGGTTCACGTCGTTGTCGACCATGACGGGGCAGCCCAGCTCCTGGCTGAGCGCCTCGCGGACCGGGAAACCGTCCCAGCCGGGCATGATCGGCGGCGCGACCGGCACGCCCTCGGGGAAGCGGACGGGGCCGGGGACCCCGATGCCCGCGCCGTCGAAGCCCTCGGCGAGCCCGGAGGCCCGCAGTTTGGCGGCCATCGACAGGGCCTGCTCGAAGACGGCGACGGGCCCCTCGCGCACGTCCATCGGATGGTTGAGGTGTCCCAGTACCTCCAGCTCCGCGTTGGTGACGGCCACATCGATCGAGGTGGCACCGATGTCGACCCCGAGGAAACGCAGTTCGGGAGCGAGCCGGATGTTGTGCGAGCGACGGCCGCCGCGCGATGCGGCGAGTCCGTCGGCCACCACCAGGCCGGTCTCCAGCAGCCGGTCCACCTCGACGGCGAGCTTCGAGCGCGAGAGTTCGACCTGATCACCCAGTTGTGCACGGGAGTTGGGGCCCCCGTCGCGCAGCAGTCGGAGCAGCCGCGCCTGATGCGCGTTCGCGGGTCGTGCCGTCATACGTCTCACGCGTCCCTCCCCGCCACATCGGCCAGTCCGTCGGGCTTTCGAGGGGAACGTAGCAGCGCTTTCCCGGAGTGGGAAGAAGTTGCGCAGGAATCGGCCCCAACTTTCTCCACACCCAGGACAAAGGTTCTGGAGAAGTGGTCAGGGGCAGCGGATGACCTGGCCCGCGTAGGAGAGGTTTCCGCCGAACCCGAAGAGCAGGACGGGTGCGCCGGAGGCGACCTCGCCACGCTCGACCAGCTTGGACAGGGCCATCGGGATGGAGGCGGCCGAGGTGTTGCCGGAGTCCACGACATCCCGGGCGATGACGGCGTTGACCGCGCCGATCTTGCGGGCGACCGGCTCGATGATCCGCAGATTGGCCTGGTGCAGCACGACGGCGGCCAGGTCCTCCGGGGCGATGCCCGCCTTCTCGCAGACCCGGCGGGCGATCGGGGGGAGCTGGGTGGTGGCCCAGCGGTAGACGGACTGCCCCTCCTGCGCGAAGCGCGGCGGCGTGCCCTCGATGCGGACCGCGTTGCCCATCTCCGGCACGGAACCCCACAGCACCGGTCCGATGCCGGGCCCGTCCGGAGTGTCGGGGGCGGCCGGGTCGGCGGTGACGACCGCCGCGCCCGCACCGTCGCCGAGCAGCACACAGGTGGTGCGGTCGGTCCAGTCCGCGATGTCGGCCATCTTGTCGGCGCCGATGACCAGCGCCCGGGTCGCCGCTCCGGCCCGGATCGCGTGGTCGGCGGTGGCCAGTGCGTGGGTGAAGCCGGAGCACACCACGTTGATGTCCATCACGGCGGGCGAACCCATCCCGAGCCGTGCCGCGACCCGTGCGGACATGCTCGGGGACCGGTCGATCGCGGTGGAGGTGGCGACGAGGACCAGATCGATGTCCGAGGCCTGCAGACCGGCCGTGGCCAGCGCCTTGGCTCCCGCGTGCGCGGCCATCTCGTCCACCGGCTCGTCGGGGCCACCCACATGGCGGGTCTTGATGCCGACCCGGCTGGTGATCCACTCGTCGCTCGTGTCGACCATGGCCGCCAGGTCGTCGTTGGTGAGCACCTTGGCGGGCTGGTAGTGGCCGAGCGCCACGACACGTGAGCCGGTCATACGGGTTCCCATCGTCAGGTAGGGCAGGAAACATCCAGTCTTGGTCGCTACCGCCGGGTACGGGGGCACGTGATCCCACAGATATCCGGCCCACACGTTGGAGCATTGACAACAGCCTGGTCAGCGTGCTGCACCCGCGACTGCGACACGCCGGTGCGGGTGCCGGACAATGACGGGGTCAGGTTCCGGCTTCCGTACACGGACGCGGAAGCCGCCGCACACGGACAGAATCGGGTTCACATCCATGGGACGGGTCACCGAACGCCGCCGCACCCTCCGCATCCGGGACGGTGCCGTCTCCTCCCGCGCAGACACCCTGGTGGCGGAAGAACCACTGGAGATCCGTCTGAACGGCCGGCCCCTGGCCATCACCATGCGTACGCCGGGCGACGATTTCGCGCTGGCCGCGGGTTTCCTGGTCAGCGAGGGGGTGATCGCCGAAGGGGACGAGGTGCAGTCGATCGTCTACTGCGCCGGGGCGACGGCGGACGGCGTGAACAGCTACAACGTGGTGGACGTGAAGCTCGCGCCCGGGGTCGAGGTCCCCGACATCACGCTGGAGCGGAACGTCTACACCACCTCCTCGTGCGGCCTGTGCGGCAAGGCCAGCCTGGACGCGGTGCGCACCACGACCCGGCACCCGGTGTCCGACACTCCCCCGGTGCGGATCACCCCGGAGCTGCTGTCGGCCCTCCCGGACCGGCTGCGGGCCAGGCAGCAGGTGTTCGACCGGACGGGCGGCCTGCACGCCGCCGCGCTCTTCTCCGAGGAGGGCGAGCTGCTGGACGTCCGCGAGGACGTCGGCCGGCACAACGCGGTCGACAAGCTGGTGGGCCGGGCGCTCACCGACCACCGGCTGCCCCTGTCGCGGGCCGTTCTGCTGGTGTCGGGCCGGGCCTCGTTCGAGCTGGCGCAGAAGGCCGTGATGGCGGGGATCCCGGTGCTCGCGGCGGTCTCGGCACCGTCCTCGCTGGCGGTGGACCTGGCGGCGGAGAGCGGACTGACGCTGGTCGGCTTTCTGCGGGGCCCGTCGATGAACGTGTACGCCGGTGAGCACCGGATCGCGCTGGAGGCGGCGGCCCGGCAACCCTGAACCACGTGAACCACGTGAGGCACCTGGGCACCTGGGGCACCTGCTCTAGCGGGGCATCGCGGCCGCGGCGGCCCCCGGCGTGGAGCCGGAGGCGGCGGCCGAGCCCTCGGAGCCGGCTGCCGGGTCCTGCGGCGGTTCGGGGTCGCGGGAGCGGCGCTTGGCGATCACCGCGCAGACCATCAGCTGCATCTGGTGGAAGAGCATCAGCGGCAGCACCGCGAGGCTCGCGTGCGCCCCGAAGATCACGCTCGCCATCGGCAGCCCGGCCGCCAGGCTCTTCTTCGACCCGGCGAACTGGATGGCGATCCGGTCCGCCCGGTCGAACCCGAGCCGCCGTGCCCCGTACCAGGTCAGGGCGAGCATCACGGCCAGCAGGACCGCCTCGGCGGCGAGCAGCCCGCCGAGCCGGGCCGGGGTGACCTGGTGCCAGACACCGGCGACCATGCCCTCGCTGAACGCGGTGTAGACGACCAGGAGGATCGACCCCCGGTCGACCAGGCCGAGTACCTTCCGGTGCCGGGTGAGGAAGCCGCCGACCCAGCGGCGCAGCAGCTGTCCGGCGAGGAACGGGACGAGCAGCTGGAGCACGATCCGCAGCAGGGATTCCGCCGAGAACCCGCCCCCGGTCGAGCCGAGGAGCAGGGCGGCGAGCAGCGGGGTCAGGAGGATCCCGGCGAGGCTGGAGAAGGACCCGGCACAGATCGCGGCGGGCACATTGCCCCGGGCGATCGAGGTGAAGGCGATGGACGACTGGATCGTCGAGGGGACCAGGCACAGGAAGAGGAAGCCCGCCTGGAGCTCGGGCGTCAGCACGTACGGCACCAGTCCGTTGCTCGCCAGCCCCAACAGCGGGAACACGACGAAGGTGCAGGCCAGGACGGTGAGGTGGAGGCGCCAGTGCTTGAGCCCGTCGAGCGCCTCGGCGGTGGAGAGCCGCGCCCCGTAGAGGAAGAACAGCAGGGCGACCGCGCCGGTGGAGGCCCCGCCCGCCACATCGGCGGCGGTCCCCCGGGCGGGCAGCAGCGCCGCGAGGGCCACGGTCGCGGCCAGCGCCAGGAGGTAGGCGTCGACCGGCAGCCAGGACGGCGGTCGGGGGATACGGCGGGTCATGTGCGGGGTGCTCCGGCGGTAGGCGTTCCGTTTCGGCATCCATCCTGCTCCCGGACCGCGCCATCGGGAATCAGGTATACCGCTCTGACTGTCATCACGGATCCCGATAACGTGACCTCATGGACGCCACGTACGACCCCGCCCAGCTGCGCACCTTCCTCGCCGTGGCCCAGACGCTGAGCTTCACCCAGGCCGCGCGCAGGCTCGGATGCCGTCAGTCCACGGTCAGCCAGCACGTGCGGCGGCTGGAGGAGGCGACCGGGCGGCAGCTCTTCGCCCGGGACACCCATCGCGTCGACCTCACCGAGGACGGCGAGGCGATGCTCGGCTTCGCGCGGACGATCCTGTCGGCGCACGAGCGGGCCGCCGCGTTCTTCGCGGGCACGCGGCTGCGCGGCCGGCTGCGGTTCGGGGCCTCCGAGGACTTCGTGCTGACCCGGCTCCCCGAGATCCTGGAGTCCTTCCGCCGCGACCATCCGGAGGTCGAGCTCCAGCTCACCGTGGAGCTGTCCGGGACGCTGCACCGGCAGCTCGAGGCGGGCCGGCTGGATCTGGTGCTGGCCAAGCGGCGCACCGGTGACACCCACGGGGAGCTCATGTGGCAGGACGCGCTGGACTGGATCGGCGCACCGCAGCTGCGGGTGGATCCGGAACGCCCCGTACCGCTGGTCGTCTTTCCGCCGCCGGCCATCACCCGGGCCCGCGCCCTGGAGGTGCTGGAGGAGCAGGGGCGGGCCTGGCGGATCGCCTGTACGAGTACGAGCCTGAGCGGTCTGGTCGCGGCGGCGCGGGCGGGGCTGGGGGTGATGGCGCACTCCCGGGGGATGATCCCGCCGGGGCTGGTGCCGGTTCCGGCCAGGACGGGGCTGCCGGAGCTCGGCGGCGTCGATTTCGTCCTGCTGCACGGGAACCGCAGGGGCGCGGCCCAGGAGGCGGCCGACGCGCTGGCCTCGGCGATCCTGGCGGGCGGCGACCGACTGCACCGCGGGACGGGCTCCTAGGGGCGCGGAGCGCGCTTTCAGGGCCGCGGGCGGGGACCGGCAGTGGGCACAGCGGGCGGATTCGGTGGAGATTCCGGCGCGAGCCGCTTACTCCTCCGGCAGAACTGGACCGGACGGGACCGGCCGGACGCCCGAGCCTTGCCCATCTGGCCGGATTTCGACGGTTGACCTGTGCGGACGACACGCGGACGACCGGTGTGCGGAGGCTCCGGGCCCCTCCCGCCGGGCCCCTGCTTGGGGTAGCGTCGCGGCGCTGTGCGGAGCGCCATTAGGAGCATGTCATTGCGCGATTTCACTGTCCCACCCATGGCGGCGGCGCCTCAAGTCGGTGGTCTGGCCGATGTGGTCTTCGACTACGCGGAGGACGATCCGCACCGCGTCGCGCTCGGCCGCAAGGACGCCGGGGGCCAGTGGCGTGATGTGACCTCCGCGGAGTTCCGCGATTCCGTGCTGGCCCTGGCGAAAGGGCTGATCGCGCACGGGGTGCGGTTCGGCGACCGGGTCGCGCTGATGTCCCGTACGCGATATGAGTGGACGCTCTTCGACTTCGCGCTCTGGACCGTCGGGGCCCAGTCGGTGCCGATCTACCCGACCTCATCGGCCGAGCAGGTCCTGTGGATGCTGCACGACGCCGAGGTGGTGGCGGTGATGGTCGAGCACGAGGACCACGCGATGACCGTCGGCTCGGTGATCGACCGGCTGCCGCACCTGAAGCGGCTGTGGCAGCTGGACGCCGGAGCGGTGGGCGAGCTGGTCGGGGCGGGCGCGAACATCGACGACGAGGTGGTGCAGCGGCACCGGCGCGCGGTGACGCCCGATTCGGTGGCGACCGTCATCTACACCTCGGGGACGACGGGCCGCCCCAAGGGATGCGTGATCACCCACGCGAGCTTCATGTTCGAGAGCGACACGATGGTGACGCGCTGGGAGCCGGTGTTCCATTCCAAGCCCGGCGACGAGGCGGCCACGCTCCTCTTCCTGCCGCTGGCCCATGTCTTCGGGCGGATGGTGGAGATCGCCGCGGTCCGTGGCCGGGTCAAGCTCGGCCATCAGCCGGAGCTGTCCGCGAACGCGCTGATGCCGGACCTCGTGACGTTCCGGCCGACCTTCATCCTGGCGGTGCCGTACATCTTCGAGAAGGTGTTCAACGGGGCCCGGCGCAGGGCCGAGGCGGAGGGCCGGGCCGGGCCGTTCGACAAGGCTGTCGACATCGCGGTGAAGTACGCCGAGGCGCTGGAGCAGAAGGCGTTCGGGGAGGGTCCCGGGCCTTCGGCGGGGCTCCGGATGCAGCACCAGTTCTTCGACAAGGTCGTCTACAAGAAGGTCCGCGACGCGATGGGCGGCCGGGTGCGGCACGCGATGTCGGGCGGTTCGGGCATGGACCGCCGGCTGGGGCTGTTCTTCGCGGGCGCCGGGGTGACGGTCTTCGAGGGGTACGGGCTGACCGAGTCGACCGCCGCGGCGACGGCGAACCCGCCCGAGCGCACCCGGTACGGCACGGTCGGCCAGCCGATTCCGGGGACGTCGGTGCACATCGCGGACGACGGCGAGGTGTGGGTGCACGGGCCGAACGTGTTCTCCGGCTATCTGGGCAATCCCGCGG
Organism: Streptomyces sp. NPDC091289; assembly: GCF_044757365.1. Taxonomy (NCBI): domain Bacteria; kingdom Bacillati; phylum Actinomycetota; class Actinomycetes; order Kitasatosporales; family Streptomycetaceae; genus Streptomyces; species Streptomyces sp. NPDC091289. The sequence goes on along the minus strand of NZ_JBIVUT010000013.1, from coordinate 205,727 downwards.
CCACCCGGGCGGTGCTGCAGGACGGCTGGCTGGCGACGGGGGACCTCGGTGCGCTGGACGAGGACGGCTATCTGACGATCACCGGGCGGAAGAAGGAGATCCTGGTGACGTCCGGCGGCAAGAGCGTCTCCCCGGCCGGCCTGGAGGAACGCGTACGGGCGCATCCGCTGGTGGCGCAGTGCATCGTCGTCGGCAACGACCGCCCGTACATCGCGGCGCTGGTCACCGTCGACCAGGAGTCCGTGGACCACTGGCTGACGATGCAGGGCCGCACCCCGCTCGGCCCGGCCGACCTGGTGCGCGACCCGGACCTGGAGATGGAGGTCCGCCGGGCGGTGGTGGCCGCCAACACGGCGGTGTCCCAGGCCGAGTCGATCCGTACGTTCCGGATCCTGGCCCATCCGTTCACCGAGGAGCTGGGGCTGCTGACGCCCTCGCTGAAGCTGAAGCGCAAGGCGATCGAGACGGCGTACGAGGTCGAGGTCGACGCCCTCTACCACTGACCCGGCGGCGACCGGACGGCGAAGGTGCGGCGAAGGGGCGGCGCGATCGAGGCTGATCCAGGCCGCCGGAAGGGGGCGGGAATGCTGGGACCCGCCCGGTCGTTGTCGTGGGGAGTTATCAACCGACGACGTTAGGATCGACCGCTCGTGAGCCAGGTCCCCTCCATCACCCTCAACAACGGCCTCGACATGCCGCAGCTCGGTTTCGGTGTCTGGCAGGTGCCGGACGACGAGGCGGAGAAGGCGGTCGCCACGGCCATCGAGACCGGGTACCGGAGCATCGACACCGCCGCGATCTACGAGAACGAGACGGGCACCGGCAAGGCCATCGCCGCCTCCGGCGTCGCCCGCGACGAGCTGTTCGTCACCACGAAGCTGTGGAACAGCGACCAGGGTCACGACAGCACGCTGCGCGCCTTCGACGCCTCGCTGGACAAGCTCGGCCTGGACTACGTCGACCTGTATCTGATCCACTGGCCCGTCCCGGCGAAGGACGCGTACACGGACACGTACAAGGCGTTCGAGAAGATCCTCGCCGACGGCCGCGCGAAGGCGATCGGCGTGTCGAACTTCCACCCCGAGCACCTCAAGCGGCTGCTCGCCGAGACCTCCGTGGTCCCGGCCGTCAACCAGATCGAGCTGCACCCGCAGCTCCAGCAGGCCGAGGCCCGCGCCTTCCACGCCGACCACGGCATCGCCACCGAGGCGTGGTCGCCGCTGGGCCAGGGCAAGGGCCTGCTGGAGGTGCCGACGGTCGTCGCCATCGCCCAGAAGCACGGCCGCACCCCCGCCCAGGCGGTGCTGCGCTGGCATCTGCAGACCGGCAACATCGTGATCCCGAAGTCCGTGACGCCGTCGCGGATCAAGGAGAACCTCGATGTGTTCGGCTTCGAGCTGGACGCCGACGACCTCGCCGCCTTCGCGGCCCTGGACGAGGGCAAGCGGCTCGGCCCCGACCCGGCGGAGTTCAACGTCGGCGCCTGAGCCCCCGGCCGACGACGGCGCCCCCACCGGGATCCCGGTGGGGGCGCCGTCGTCGGCCGTGTCCCAGCGGCAGCACACACGTCAACCGGGGAGACAGGAAAACATGAGCGGCGAACTCGCGCCCGTCGTCGAGGCGGGCCCGTACCGCCTGCGCAACGTCGGCAGCCGGCTGTTGCTGGAGGTGCACGGCGCGGCCAGGGGCAGCGGGGCCCGGGTCCAGCAGGGCGAGGACGACACAACGGCCGCGCAGGTGTGGCGGCTGTCCCCGGTGCACGAGGGCGCGGCCCTCTTCCATCTGGTCAACGAGCACAGCGGGAAGCGGCTGGACGTGGCCAATGCCGATACGTCGAACGGCACCCGGATCCAGCAGTGGAAGGCCAACAACTTCGGCGCCCAGGAGTGGCTGATCGAGCAGCACGCGGAGGCGCCCGGGACGGTGACGCTGGTGAGTTTCATCAGCGGGCTCGTCATGGAGGTCGCGGACCGTTCCACCGAGGCCGGGGGCACGATTCAGCAGTGGGAGGACACCGACTCCCCCTTCCAGTGGTGGCGGTTGGAGTCGGCGGAGTAGGGCTGGGCCTGTCGTCGAGCTGCCGCCGTCGAGCTGCCGTCGTCGCCCGAAGGGCGGTCCCGTGCGGCAACACCCCGTCGGCCACGGCGCGTTCAGCCGTGCCGGCCGCCGTGATGGTCGACGACACGGGTGAGCAGGTCGGTCAGGTTCCGCCGGTCGGCCGCGGGCAGCGGGGCGAGGAACTCCTCCTGGGCTGCGGCGAGCAGCCGGTCGAGGTGGCTGAGCTCCCTGCGGCCCGCCGGGGTGATGCTGATGATGTTGCGCCGGCGGTCCGCCGGGTCGGGGGCGCGCTCGATGAGTTCGCGTTCGGCGAGGTCGTTGACGGTCGCCACCATGTCGCTGCGGTCGATGCCGGTGCGGCGGCCGAGGGCGGCCTGGCTGGACGGGCCGCACTCCTCCGACGCGGCGAGCAGGGCGTAGTGGTAGCGCCGGACGCCGGCCTGGCCGAGCGCCTGATCCACGATCCGATTGGCGGCCAGGGCCGCCTGGTTGGCCAGCCTGCTCGGCAGCGCGCGCAGCCGCCGCGGCGGCGTCCCCTCTGCGGTTTCCACGGAGGCAATCTAGCAAATTCATTGGCCACACCCACGATCACCCATATGGTGGGTCACGCCAACGTTGGCACAACCAACGACATGGAGGGTCATGGATCAGGGTCACGTCGACCGTCATGAGATCACCGACCCCGTAGCCCTGGAGCCACAACCATGATCAGACCGTTCCGCATCGACATCCCCCAGGCCGACCTCGACGACCTCGACGATCGGCTCTCCCGCACCCGCTGGCCCAACGAGGTCGCCGACGCCGGGTGGGACTACGGCTTCCCGCTGGCGCGGCTCAAGGAGCTGGCCGATCACTGGCGTACCGGATACGACTGGCGCGCGCACGAGGCCGAACTCAACGGGCTGCCGCACTTCACCACCGAGATCGACGGCCAGAACATCCATTTCGTCCACGTCCGGTCCCCGAAACCGGACGCGCTCGCGCTGATACTCACCCACGGCTGGCCCGGTTCGTTCCTGGAGTTCCTCGACGTGATCGAGCCGCTGGCCCGCGACTTCCACCTGGTGATCCCGTCCATCCCGGGCTACGGCTTCTCCGGTCCGACCCACGAGCGCGGCTGGGACATGGTCCGGATCGCACGGGCCTGGGCCGAGCTCATGCGCCGCCTCGGGTACGGGCGTTACGGCGCACAGGGCGGCGACTTCGGCTCGGGCATCTCGACGGCGCTCGGCGCCGTGGCACCCGAGCAGGTGGTCGGGGTGCACGTCAACTACCTGCCGACCAGGCCGGACCCGGACGCCGGGGTCGCACTGTCCGCGGTGGAGGAGGCCCGGCTGGACCGGATCAGGGGGATGATGGCGAGCCGCCCGCCGTACCAGGCCCTGCAGGCCACCACCCCGCAGACCATCGGCTACGCGCTGACCGACTCGCCGGTCGGCCAACTGGCCTGGATCGCCGAGCGCTTCGCCCAGTGGACGGATCCCCGCTCGCGGATCGATGACGAGCGGATGCTCACCGACATCTCGCTGTACTGGCTGACCGCCACCGCGGCCTCCTCGGCGCGGCTGCACCGCGAGGCACCGCGGCGGACCGAGCCGTGCACGGTACCGGTCGGGGTGGCGGTGTTCGCGCACGACATCACCCAGTCGGTGCGACCACTGGCCGAGCGGCTGTACGACATCAGGCACTGGTCGGAGTTCGACCGGGGCGGTCACTTCGCCGCGATGGAGGTGCCGGAGCTGTTCGCCGAGGACGTCCGGGACTTCTTCCTCACCCTCACCCTCGTCACGTAGCGGCAGAACCGCCGGACATGCCCTGTTCGCGGCGGCCCAGGTGCACGGTGCGGGCGGCGAGCAGGTGGACGTCGGGGCGGTGGTGAAGGCCTTCGGGGTCCTCGGGGTCCAGCAGGCGGTCCAGTACGGCGCCGTCCTCGGCCGTCAGGAGGTCGCCGAGCACCTCCCGTTCACGGGCGATGCTCGCGACGACATGGTCGCGGGCGGTCCGGGAGAGCGGGGCGGGCAGGTCGAGGAGGAAACTGCGGGTGCCCTGCGGGACGAGGCCGACCGCGGTGAAGAGCGCGCTCCAGTCCTCGGTCTCCCGCTTCGCGCCCGGGAGTTCGGACCGCATGTGCTCGAAGCGCGTGGCAGCGGCCGCACCCATCCGGGCCTCCAGGCCGGGCTGTCCGATGCCGATGTCGCGGGGCAGCCGTCGGGTGGGCAGTCCGCCCTCGACGAGCGCGACCGTGCCGCCGGGCCGCAGGAGCCCGGCGAATCCGGCCAGCGCGGCCCGCTGGTCGCCCAGATGGTGCAGGGAATTGCCCGCCCAGATCAGGTCGGCCTCGCCCAACCGGTCGAGGTCGTCGGGGAGTTCGGCCTCCAGGGTCCGGAAGCGGTCGATCACGCCGAGGCGTCGGGCACGGTTCTTCGCGCGTTCCAGGAGAGCGGGAGTGGCGTCCACGGCCACCACCTCGGCCTCCGGGAAGACCTCGGCCAGCAGGCAGGAGACGACGCCGGGACCGCTGCCGACGTCCAGGACCCGGCGGACCTCCGGCGCGGTGGGCAGGGCGGCGATCCAGCGGGCCGCCTCCTCGTACTGCGCTCCGTTGAGTTCGGCCTCCTGCTCCAGCAGGGGGCCCAGGACGTCCCAGTCGATGTCCGTCGCCGGATCGCCTGCCGATCCATGCGCATGCGCATGCGCGTGAGCATGAGCATGGGTGTGGGCGTGGGCCTGTACGGGGGTGGCGAATGCGTGCGCGTCGTGGGGGCCGTGACCGGCGTGGCTGCTCATGGGGTCAGACTCCCCGGGCCCCGGTCGTGCGGCAAGCTTCGTTGCCGGTCCGGCAAATCGGGGTGGTCCCGCGGGCTGCCGCGGTACTCCTGGGGGCTGACTCCCCTGGCCCGCTTGAACGCGGCGCTGAAGGCGAAGGGGGCGCTGTAGCCGACCTTCCGGGCCACGGCCTCCACCGTGGCGTCGCTCTCGCGCAGCAGGTCGGCCGCGACGGCGAGCCGCCGGCCGGTGAGGTACGCCATCGGCGGCTCCCCGACCAGTTCGGTGAACCGCCGGGCGAGCTGGGCCCGGGACACCCCGACGCGGGCGGCGAGCGTGGCGACGGTCCAGGGGTCCGCCGGGGCGTTCCGGAGGAGCCGCAGCGCCGTGCCCACGACCGGGTCGCCCATCGCGCGGTACCAGGCGGGGGCGTCGGCACCGGGCCGGGCGAACCAGGCGCGGAGCACGGCGATCAGCAGCAGGTCCAGCAGCCGGTCCAGGACGACGCGCTGGCCCGGCTCGTCCTGGGCGATCTCCGCGTCGAGCAGGTCCAGCAGCGGCCGGGTCCGCGCGTCGGCGGGGACCGTGAGCAGCGGGGGCACGGCGTCCAGCAGTCGGCTGCTGATCTCGCCGTCCAGCAGGTAGGTGCCGACGAGGACCGCAGTAGCTCCGTCGGCGGCGTTTCCCCAGGTCCGTACGGACAGCGCCATGTCCTGGGAGAGCGGCCGGCCGTGCAGCGTGGTGCAGACGCCGCCGGGTCCGATGAGCGCGTGGGGTGTCGTACCGGGCGCGTCGGCGACGGTGTACGGATCGGGGCCGCGGACCACCGCGATGTCCCCGGGGCCGAGCCGGACCGGTTCGCCTCCGTCGGGCGGGACGACGCAGGCCGTGCCGCGCCGGACCGACATCAGACAGATCGGCGCCCGGTCCTCGATCCGTACCGCCCAGGGCGGCTCCATCACCATGCGGAGCAGAAACGCGCCCCGGGCCCGTGGTCCGTCCAGGAGTCCGTCGAGAGCGTCCATGACCGCCAGCGTAGACGGGCGGACGCGGGGGCGCGTGGACGGAGAAGTGGACGGAGAAGTAGGTGCCTGAGCCTCTGGAGCATGTCCGGCCGGTCACGGGCCCGGGAGTCTGGAGCCATGACAGAGAACGCGAACACGCGACAGAACGACGGCAACGGCAGCAGCAACGGCAGCAGCGGACGAGACGGAGGGCAGGCCATGGGAACGGTTCTGGTGACGAGCGGCACGGGCAAGACCGGCCGTCGGGTGGCGGAGCGGCTGACAGCCCTCGGGGTGCCGGTCCGGTCGGGTTCACGCACAGCTTCACGCCCGGGCGAGGTGCCGTTCGACTGGCAGGACGACACCGGGTGGGCAGCCGCGCTGCGCGGCGTACAGGCCGCCTATGTGGCGTACTACCCGGATCTGGCGGTGCCCGGGGCGGCGGAGGCGATGGCCGTCTTCGGGCGGACCGCGGCGGCGTGCGGGGTGCGCCGGGTGGTGCTGCTGTCGGGGCGCGGCGAACCACAGGCGGCCGTCGCCGAGGAAGCCCTCCGCGGCGCGGAAGGGGTGGCCGGGGCGGTGGAGGTCACGGTCGTCCGGTCGGCGTTCTTCGCGCAGAACTTCAGCGAGGGCGCGCTCCTGGACGGCGTGCTCGGCGGTGAGCTGGCGTTCCCCGCGGGCACGACGGCGGAACCGTTCCTCGGCCTCGACGACCTGGCCGACGTGGTGGTGGCCGCGCTGACCGGGGACGGGCACGCGGGTGCGGTGTACGAGCTGACGGGCCCCCGGAGCCTGACGTTCGCGCAGGCCGCCGAGGAACTGGGCCGGGCGGCGGGCCGGCCGGTGCGGTACGTGCCGGTGACGGGACCCGCGTACGCGTCGCTGCTGGAGGAGTTCGGGGTGCCGGGACCGGAGGCGGGATTCCTGGCCGAGCTGTTCGCGACGCTGCTGGACGGACACAACACGGCGACGACGGACGACGTGAAGCGGGTCCTGGGGCGGGAGCCGAAGGACTTCACCGACTTCGCCCGCGAGGCCGCCGGGGACGGCGCCTGGCACGGCTGAACCGGAACGCCGTTCCCCGCCGCCGCACCCCGCGGAGTACGCCCTCTGTACACCGACCGAACGGTAGGCGGAGCACACATATTGCCGGGGTGACGCCGGGCCCATAACTTGCCCTTATGGAGCTGGAGTTGCGCCATCTGCGAACGGTCCGTGCCATAGCCGACACGGGCAGCCTCACCAAGGCCGCCGCCACACTGGGGCTTGCCCAGCCCGCTCTCAGCGCTCAGCTGCGGCGGATCGAGAAGGCCCTGGGCGGCGCGCTCTTCGACCGCGACCACACCGGAGCACGCGCCACCCCGCTCGGCGAACTGGTGCTGGAGCGGGCCCGGGTGGTGCTGCCCGCGGTCAGCGAACTCCAGGCGGAGGCCGTGCGGTTCGCCAATGCCACGGGGTCGCTGGACCGGTTCCGGCTGGGCGGCACGCACGGCCCGCTGCTCGGCGGTCTGGTGGACCGGATGGCCGCCGCGCACCCGTCGGTGCCGGTGTCGACGTACACCTCGTGGTCGGTGGCCGAGATCGCCTCGCTGGTGATCGACGGGCGGCTGGACTTCGCGCTGATCGGAACGTGCGGCGAGAGTCCGCCGCCGCTGGCGGACCGGCTGGTCTGGGAGGTCGTCGGGGTGGACCCGGTCTTCGTGATGCTGCCGGAGGACCACGCCTTGGCCGGCGAAGCGGAACTGGACCTGGCCGCGCTCGCGGACGAGTGCTGGGCGGACGTGCCGGGCGACGGCTGCTTCGCCGACTGCTTCACCGCGGCCTGTGCGCGGTCGGGCTTCACCCCGGTGTCGGTGTACGAGACGGACACCTCCTCCGTCGTCCATCTGGTGCAGGTGGGGCGAGCGATCGGGCTGTGCCGGGCGACGTTCCCGCCGGCGCCCGGGCTGGTGACCCGGCCGCTGGCCGGTGCGCCGCTCAGCTGGCGCCATCTGGTGGGCTGGCACCCGCACTCCCCCGCCGCGCTCGCCGCGGCGGGCACGGTGGCCGGGGCGACCCGCGCGGCGTACGCGGAGGCGGTGTCGCGCAGCCCGAGCTACGCGCAGTGGCTCGGCGCGCACCCGAGGTTCGGCACGGTGGCCTGAGCCCGGATCCGATCCGGACCGCCCCGGCCAAGGCCCGCCCCGACCCGGCCAAGGCTCGACCCGGACCGGGCCGGACGGACACCGACGGCTCCGCCGGGCTATTCGGCTCCGTGGGCCGGGGCGGCGGCCGCGACCCGGGCGGCGAGCGCGAGATCCTTCTCGGTGACCGCGCCTCCCGCGTCGTGCGTGTGGATGGAGAGGGCCACCGTGTTGTAGCCGAGCTTCAGGTCGGAGTGGTGGTTCAGCTCGTCCTGGATCCGCGCGATGTGAACCGTCAGCGCAGCGGCGGCGACGTGGGAGGGCAGCCGGAAGGTCCGGGTGATCCGGTCCCCCTCCAGCGCCCAGCCGGGCAGGCTCTCCAGCCGGCGGGCGATCTCGGTCGGCGACAGCGGTTCGGCGCTCATGGAACGGCTCCCGTGGGTCTCGGTTGCGTACGGTCAGGATTGCGTACGGTCACGATGGATCGGCGCATGCGTCACAGCGGGCCGGGGCGGCCCGTACCGGCCCCGGCCCGCCGGTGACGTTACGGTCTCGGCATGACGACTGTCTTGCCCGACACGGGAGTAGGCCCACTGCTGCGCGACTGGCGGGAGCGGCGGCGCATCAGCCAGTTGGAGCTGGCCCTGCGCGCGGACTCCTCGGCCCGCCACATCTCGTTCATCGAGACGGGCCGCTCCCGGCCCAGCGAGGACATGGTTCTGCGGCTGGCCGAGCAGCTGGACGTCCCGGTCCGGGAGCGCAACGCGCTGCTCGTGGTCGCCGGTTACGCGCCCCGCTACGCGCAGACGCCGCTCGACGACCCCGCGTTGGCCTCCCTGCGCGAGAGTCTCGACCGGCTGCTCACGGCGTACGAGCCGTATCCGGCGCTCGTGGTGGACGGCACCTACGGGGTGGTGGCGGCCAACCGGGGTATCGCGCTGCTGCTGGAAGGGGTGCCGGAGAAGCTGCTGACCCCGCCGGTGAACGCCATGCGGCTCACCCTCCACCCGGAGGGGCTCGCGCCGCGCATCGTGAACCTCCCGGAGTGGCGGGCGGACCTGCTGGCACAGATGGACCGTCAGATCGCCCTCGTACGCTCGCCGGAGCTGCGTGAGCTGTACGACGAGGTGGCCGCCTACCCGGTCCCCGCACGGCCGGACGGCACGGACCGGGCGGGCGGTACGGACCGGGAGCGGGAGCGGCCCGCCGCGTTCGCGCTGCCGATGCTGCTCGAACACGGGGGCCGGGTCCTGTCGTTCGTGTCGTCGATCGCGACGTTCAACACGCCGATGGACGTGACGGTGGCCGAGCTGGCCATCGAGACGTTCCTCCCCGCCGACCGGGAGACCGCCGCCTATCTGCACGACCACGTCCCGTCCTGATCACCTCGGAGATCACCTCTGAATCACCTCTGAATCACCTCGGAGATCACCTCAGACGCGGGCTCCGTTGTCGAGCGGGTCGCGCCTGGACGCACCGGCGCGCCCGCGCGCCTTGCCCTTGCCCTTGCCCTTCCCCTTCCCCGGTGCGGGCGGCGGGGCCTTCGCGGTCCGTTCCAGGGCGAGCGCCCCGGGTACGGCGGTGAACACCGAGGACCAGGTGCCGACGACGATGCCGATGAGCAGGGCGAGCGCGAAGTCGGCGAGCGAGTCGCCGCCCAGCACCGCGAGGGCGGTCAGGATGAACAGGGCGCCCATCCCGGTGTTCACCGTGCGCGGAACGGTCTGGAGGACGGCCCGTCGGGCGATGGTGTCCAGCGGAGTCCGCCGGTTCGCCCCCCACAGCTCCCGTACCCGGTCGAAGACCACCACCGAGTCGTTGACCGAGTAGCCGATGACGGTGAGCAGGGCGGCCAGGAAGATGCCGTCCACCGGCCGCCCCAGCCAGGCGAAGGCCCCCACCACGAGGATCACGTCGTGCACCATGGCCCCGACGGAGGCCACGGCGAACGTCCAGCGGAACCGGACCGCCAGATAGGCCAGTTGCACGGCCACCGCGACCGCCAGGGCGATCAGCGCGTTGCGCCGCAGTTCGTCGCCGAGGCTCGGGCCGATCAGCTCGTCCCGTACCTTCTCCGTCTCGCCGCCCTCCTCCGCGATCGCGGCTCGCAGGGCGTGTTCGCCGTCGTTGTCGAGCTTCCCGGTGCGTACGGACAGGTCGCCGTCGCCCGCCGTGGTGACCTCGGCGTCGCCGAACCCGGCGGCGGTGAGCGTGTCCCGGGCCGTTTCGACGTCGACCGGGCGGCTGGTGGAGTACTCCACGAGCCGGCCCCCGGTGAACTCGACGCCCAGGTCGACCCCGCGCACCACGATCCCGGCCACCGCTACGGCGACCAGGGCCGCCGAGACGACGAGCCAACGGACCGGTTTCCGGAAGAGCTGCGGGTCCTTGCGGACCAGCCACGTCCGTACGGCGCCGGGGCGCGCGATGCCGTTGACGCTCCGGTAGTCGCTGACGAAGCGGGAGTTCGCGGCGATCTCGGTGAGCGCGCGGGCGATGACCAGCGCGGAGAACATCGACGCGACGACGCCGATGGCGAGGGTGACGCCGAAGCCCTTGACCGGGCCCGAACCCAGGAAGAAGAGCAGTCCGGCGGCGATCAAGGTGGTCACGTTGGAGTCGGCGATCGCGCTCCACGCCTGCTGGAACCCGGTGGTCAGCGCGGAGCGCAGAGAGCGTTTGGGCCGCTCCGCGCACTCCTCCCTGGCCCGTTCGAAGACCAGGACGTTCGCGTCGACCGCCATCCCGATCGCGAGGACGAATCCGGCGAGCCCGGGGAGGGTCAGTGTGACGCCGAGGGCGACGAGCGCGGCGTAGGAGATCACCCCGTACGCGCCCAGCGCCACGGCGGCCAGCGCGCCGAAGAGGCGGTAGACGAGGGTGATGAAGAGTGCGGTGGCGGCTGCTCCGATCAGGGCGGCCCGCGCGCTCGCGTCGATGGCCGCCGCGCCGAGCGTCGGGCCGACGGTCCGCTGCTCGACGATCTCGACGGGTACGGGCAGGGCCCCGCCCTTGATGAGCAGCGCCAGGTCACGCGCCTCGTCCGCGCTGAACGAGCCGGTGATCTGGGTGGCCCCGGACGGCAGTCCGGCCCGGCAGCCGACCGAGGGGTCGACCTGCGGCGAGGAGATGACCTTCTCGTCGAGGACGATGGCGACCCGGCGACGGTCGTCCCCCGCCGGATGGCAGGCGGCCTCGCCGGTCAGCCGCTTCCAGTCCTGGCCCGCGTCCTTGCGGAATTCGAGCGACACGCTCCAGCCCGCCCCGCCCTGCGCGTCGAACCCGGCCGTGGCGTCCTCGACACCCGCGCCGGAGAGCCGGGCGGTGCCGAGCGCGAGCTGACGGCCCTGCTCGTCGGGAAGTGTCAGCTGGTCGGGGGCGGGGTCGGTTCCCCCGGTCTCATCGGCAGGCTCCTCGGTCCCCGGGCCCTCGACCGCGTGGAAGGTGAGCTGGGCCGTCCGGCCGATCACCTCGGCGGCCTGGCGCGGATCCTGGACGTCGGGCAGTTCGACGATGATCCGGTCCTCGCCGGAACGGGTCAGGGTCGGTTCGGAGACGCCCAGCGAGTCGATGCGCTGCCGCAGCACCTCCAGGGTGCGGTCGGTGGTCTCCCGGTCCGCCTGGACGGTGGCGGTGTCCCGGGCCTGGAGCACGATACGGGTGCCGCCCTGGAGGTCGAGTCCGAGTCTGGGCGACATGGTCAGGGTGATGAAGACGGAGACGAGCAGAACGGCGACAGCCAGAACCGCTCGCACCGCGGTGGCGCGAGTCATGGAAATCCTCCGGTGGGGCGCCGGGCGCCCTCACCTCAGTGAGGACGCGACGCCGGTTCGGCAGATGCGGAACAGGACGGATGACCGGTCGTGGGACCGGTGACCGTCCGGCCCGGAGGCCCCCGGACGCCGGGGAGCGCGCCCCGACGGCTGCCTGGCACGTCGAAGGAATCGGCCGTGCTCTCCCGGGCGCCGCCGGGCGCCTCGGCCGGCGACGCCGGAGAGGGCGGCAGCCCGTCGTGCGGCGGCGGGGGCGCGTGGAGGAGCAGATACGGCCTGCCGGAGCCGGCCCGGGGAGCCTGCGCCGGATCGGCCGCCGCCCGGGGGTGCTCGTGCTCGGCCCGCGCCACCGTGCCCGTACCGGCCTCCGCCACGACCCCGCTCGCGCGGCCCGGCTCATCTCGGTCGGGCCCGGCGACATGCCCGGTGTGATGGGTCCCGGCGTGGTCGGTTCGGGTGTGGTGGGTCCCGGCGTGGTGGGTCTGCGGTGCGGCGGACGCCGAGACGGCAGCGGTGACGGTGACGGCCGGCGCGAGGTTTCGGGAAGCCGGGGCGGGAGCCGCGCCGCTTGCCGTGGCCGCGCCGCCGATCAGGGTGAGGACGGTGAGGAGCAGCGTGGTCAGCACACACCGCAGGCGGGACGTGTGCGCCCGGGCCGGTCCCGGGTACGGCGTCACCTCGGTCGGCCGGAGTGCTCGGGCGGCGCCGTCCGGTGGCGGAGCACGGAGCTGAGGATCTGTCCGGCGCCCCGGACGACCGTGGTCGACGGGTCGTCGGCCAGGCGCACCCGGGTGCCGAGGCAGCGGGCGATGCGATCGGTGACGTCGGCCCGCAGCGCGCCGCCTCCCGCGAGGACGGGGCCCTTGCGCAGGGCTCCGCGGATCGCGCCGTGCCGGTCGTGCCGCCACATGGACGTGATCATGTCGAGGACCGTGCGGACGAGGACGGCGGGCAGCGCCGCCGGGTCGAGGCCGTCGAGGTCGTCGAGTCCGCTCTCGGCCTGCCGGGCGTCGGCGACCAGGCCGCCCACGAGGAGCGTGACCTCGGTCAGCTCGGCTCCCATGTCGATGACGAGAAGGGGACCCGCGTCCCTCGGTCCGGCGTACGCGGCGGCGGCCCGGGCGCTGCTGAGGACCACGACGCGCGTCGTCCCGAGCCCGGCGAGCAGGGCCCGTGCGGCGGTGCGGTGTTCGGCCCCGGCGAGCACGGGGTGGCTGAGGACGATCACGCTGTCGCTGCGGTCGGGGCCCAGGGCCGCGTCGGCGATCCGGCCGAGCTGCCGGCCGCAGGACTCGGGGTCGACGATGCGCCCGCGCCGGACCGCCCGCTCGGGGCCACCGTGCGGGCCGGAGCCGGGGAACGGGTCGAGCACCAGCCCCCGGCCGGGCACCCAGGCCCGGGTATGGGAGCTGCCGAGGTCCAGGGCCAGTCCCCGGGCGGCCGGGGCGCCCGGCTCACCCGTGCGCCGGTACGTCCGGGGGCCACCGTGGGAACGCCCCGCCCCGAACGCCCCGGCACCGCTCCCGTCACGAAGCGGTCCGGGGCCCTTCCCCCATGGGCCCGCCCCCGGGCGGAGCGGCCCTCGCCACTCGCCGGGCGCGGAAGCGATCGGGACGTGAACAGCCGGTACCGGAGGGGTAGGGAGAGCAGAGACCGGGACGGGTACGGACGACGGGGGGACGGCGCGACCCGGTCGCTGTCCGTCGTGCACAGAACGCATCGTCCCTCACCCCCGGCCGCCTGTCGCAGCCGTCCACGCACCCCGTCGGCCCGCTGATAGCGAGGCACGACCGATCCCTCACTATGCAATACGGGGTGGTGGAACGCCACTTCCTCACCGATTCGCAGGCACGGCCTCGCCGCGCGCCCCCGAGGGCCGGCCAGGCCCGTCCCGCTCCCGATGAGCCCCAGGGCTTGCCGGTCATGGGACGAGAAAGCCCGAGCGCATCCGGTAGTTGTCCTCCGCCGTCGAGACAATGTCGTCCAAGCGCCTCTGACTCTCCGGCGTCTCCCGAATCCCCAGACTTGCGGCGCGGCTCCGGAAAAGCTGCCCAAGCCGGGGCACCCCATAGGCCTGGTAGTCCTTGTCGGCCAGCGCTTCTTCGAGCTTGGCGCCGGACTCGCCGAACTGGCCCTGGAGGCCCTCGAACCGGGACGCCTGCAGAACGCCAACGGTTCTTCCTGACTGACGAGCGACTCCGATGGCCTGATCGCTGTCCCCCCGTTGCTCTCCGGCGAAATCTTCCCGCTGGAGCTCGTTCACCTGCTGCTCGATGAGATCGAACATGGACTCACGGACCAGACCGAACGCGGCCTTGTCCCGGGCCACCCCCTTCAGGAATGCCCACATGACAGGTCTCGAGACATCGATATCGTTGGGTTCAGTCGAGAACCTCGGATCAGAGTAATCCACTTGCCCGGAAACGATCTCGTACACATCGTCACGGTAGTAGGTAATCGCATGCGCCATATTCCGGCGAATTCCGCTAGGCATCTTCTCGGCCCCTGACTCAGGTGCCGCATACGCCTTGACCACATGCTCGAAAGCCCGGCTCTGCTCATCGGCCAGCCGGACCGGGCCGGTACCCGTCGGCTTGCTCCCCGCCGGCTTACCCGTCATCGCGGCCTCCAGCTCGTCACCGCAGGAACCGATCGACCCCGAGGAATCGGTGCCAAGCTCCGCGAGAACCCGCCAGCAGGACCGGGCCCCCTGCTCCTCAGCACCGTCACCCTGCGACCAGAACCACAGGGCACCGCCGAGGGCGGCTCCAAGGACCGCACAGAGGGCGGTCGCGACGAACGTGTACGGGCGAGACTTTATATACGTCCGCACAGGGATCAGCCGTTCTCTCCGGTGGACCCTTGCGCACTGCCCAAGCCTCGCTCGTAAGCGTTTCCAGCCGACTCGCTGATGCGCCCCATGCGGTTGTGAGTATTCTTGATGTAGTCGTCGGGGACTCCCACTTCCGCCGCGTGCTCGACGAGCATCAGCTCCAGCCGGGGGTAGCCGTTCTGCGCATAGTAGCTGATCAATTTTTCCTTGGTGGCGTCGGTCACGGCATCATTGAGATTTTCGGCCCTCATGCCGGTACCAATATCGATCATGCGCTGCAAACTGTCGCCGATCACCGGAATTCCCGTCACTGGAGCTCCGTAGGCATGGTATCCGTAGACCTTGTCCCAGTTATTTTCGCTTATTTTGCTGTCACGTGCGTCACCCAGCACATCGGCACGAATCTCGTCGAGTGTCCCCATGATCTTCCCTGCATCTTTGGCAATTCCGGTTCCCCGGTCGGTGTCTCCGGTCGGATTCTGCATGAAGTCGTCCTTGTCGAGGGTGCCGATCTGCTCAGCTATGTGACCCACCTGGGAGTAATGGACCTTCCTGAAGGCGTCGCCATCCTCGGAGAGCGCCCGAATGAACTGGTTCATCGATTGCCTGTTGACGTCGATATCGTTCGGGTGTGTCGAGAACCGGGGGTCCGTGTAGTCGACCTGGCCACTGATGACATCGTGGACGTCTCCGGGGTAGTACGCGAGCGCATTGGCCATGTTCACGCGAATGTTGGCCGGCATGGCGCCCTGGTCGATCTTGGCGATCTCCGCGTATGACTTCACGACGTCTTCAAGTACACGAACCTGCGCTTCGCTGTGCTTCGTGAATCCTTCCGGCACCGGGCTGCCGGGGACGTTACCGGTCATGGCGGCTTCCAGTGCCGCGCCGAAGCCAACACGGTTGTCCACGTCCTCCGTGTCCCCCTTGGGGAACAGAGCACCATCCTTATGCCTTGTTCCGTACTCATTGACAACATCCCAGTCGCGCCCGGACTGCAGGTATTCCAAGCGGTCCTTGCCGAACTTGTGGTCGACGTCGGAATAGGCCTGCGGGTCGAAGTAGGCCGTGGCCGCGTCAGGATTCTTGCTCATGACACCGAGCAGGCCGTCCAGGGGATCATTGGCGAACCAGCCGGACGTCTTGCTCCCGCCCCTCACGTCGAACTTGTGGTCCAGGTCCCAGATATCCTTATTGCCTCCTTGAGCGGGATTCTCGGCCGCTCGAATGGAGTCCGCCAGATCATGAAGGAAGGGGCCGCTGTAGTCGCCGCCGTTCTGCATCACGGTGACCAGGGTCTGGTAGCCAAGTGCCTTCTGATCGGCTGTGGTCATCCGGTTGACGTTGGTGACCTGGCTGTCGAATTCCTTGGTCCCGTTGCTCTTGACGTCATCGAGCCACGCGTTGTAGAAATCCGAGTCCGGGTTTTTCGCCCACTCCCCCCGCTGGTTCTTCCAGTCGGCCAGCTCCTGGGCGTACTCTCTCGAGCCCATCGCCAGGACCTTGCCGTCCTTCTTGAACTCCGGCACCCGTGTGGCGCTGGCGATCGCGGTCGACAGGCCGCGCTCGATACCCAGGTACGTCTGCATGGACTTCTTGTCCGTGTAGTACGCGAGGTCGTTCAGCTTGTTTCCGAGTTTGATGGTCCCCTCGGCGCCAATGCTGTTGAGGAAGGTCTGGCTGAAAGCCTTGTCCTGCGCGTTGTCGCGCATGGACCGGTTGAACTCCGCGTATTCAGCGGCCGAAACCTTCTCCCCTCCGTTGATCTTCAGGGCTGTCTCGGTGGTGTTGATCACCTCGTACTGCTCGATATCACTCAACGCCCCGGCGTTGAACCCGTTGAGCTGGTCGTCCGCGCCCTTGCCGAAGGCATCCTTGTTGCTGTCGACGGCTACAGCCGCCAGGGCTATCTTGACCCCCTGGTCCGCATCGTCGAAGGCCTGCACGAGGGTCTTGATGCGGTGAGCCATGGCCTTGATCCGCTTGTTCAGAGCAGCGACGGCCTCGGGGTGATCCCGCAGATACATCCGGTCCTGGCCGGTCAGCTTGCTCTCGTCGTGGCTCACCGTGCCACGGGAGTCGATGTGCAAGTCGCCCTTGACCGCATCCGCACGAGCCGAATCGAGCCTCTTCTTGAGGTCGACGAACTGCGTGTGGGCATCCCGGAGGAGCGCGGCGATGGCCTTGGCCTGAGTCTGGGCGGCGGCGTATTCGTACCGGGTACCGGCGAAGTTGATGCGGGCACTGCTGGCGCTGGAACCGGACCACGTCGATTCCACTCTGATGTTCCGGACGGTGTCCTTGTAACGGGCCTCGACCTTCTTGATCTCACCCGCCATGGCTTCCCACTTGTCGGCCGCGGTGGTGAGTCGCCCGAAGTCTGTGGTCATGACCTCGTGATACGTCAGCACGAATTGCCCCCTTGTTCCGCTCTCAGCTATTTCTTCGCAGCGCACTGGGTCACGCGCCTGCCTCCCTCGCCCACTTGCCGGCTGTCGCCTGACGAGGAGAACTCGATCCGACGCGTGTGCGATATCCAGGAATCATCACCATTACACCGCACGCCACACGGACCTCCCCGCCGGGCCTGCATGCCAAGTGACACCGCGTCGACCGCATGGTCGACGGTCCAGTCCTGCCGACATCTCACCCCCGGGATCCCCCCCCCGGGGCCTTCACCGCCTGTCGGCGGGAGGCAAGGAGACTCAAACCCCCAAATGGGAGAGCGCTCTCCCATCCAGCGACTCGCCAACGCCCTTGATAGAAGCAGTACTTACTTCCCCTGGCGCATTCTCTTGACATGCACAGGTAGCACTCTTACGTTCACGTGAGAGAGCGCTCTCTCACGTGAACCGTGATCACGTGTTTCCCCATCCCCCCACGTCCCGAACAGGAGTGCCGTGCTCTTCCGTCATCGACGCAACCCCGACCACCGCCGCCAACGCTCCCTGCCGCCCTGGCGGTACAGAATCGCCGGGCTCGCCGCCGCGGCCCTCGCCCTCTCCTTCCTCCAGGCCAACGTGGGCAACGCGGCGGCCGACCGGGCCGCCGCCGAAGCCGCCCCGCAGGCCGCCGCGGATGTGGTGCGGGTGGCCGAGTTCCTCGCGGAATGCCCCTACACCCACCGGGCCCCCGACGACCCGATCGTCTTCCCCGGGCTGCCGGGCGCCTCCCACATGCACAGCTTCTTCGGCAACGACACCACCAACGGGAACTCGGACCTGGAGTCGCTGGAGAAGGGCCGCACCAGCTGCTCGCCCGACACCGACCTGTCGTCGTACTGGGTGCCCACCCTCTACGACGGCGACACGGAGGTGGAGCCCACCGGGACCACCTTCTACTACCTCGGCGAAGGAGTAAGCGACGACGTCATCCGGCAGATCCAGCCCTTCCCCCGGGGCCTGCGCATCGTTGCGGGCAACGCCGTCGCCACCGGTCCCGAGGACAACACCCTCGCCCGCTGGTCGTGCCTGCACGCCGGTGAGGTCAACCCCTCGCAGGACTTCGTGAACTGTCCGCCCGGCACGATGATGGAGTCCTACCTGGACTTCCCGCAGTGCTGGAACGGTACGGATCTCGACTCGGCCGACCACAAGAGCCACATGGCCTACCCGGTGAACGGGGGCTGCCCGTCCACCCACCCGGTGCCGGTGCCCAAGCTCCGGCAGGTGCTGCGTTACCCGGTGAACGGCGACCCGGCGCGCTTCCGGCTGGCCTCCGGGCCCGGCTACACCATGCACGGCGACTTCTTCAACGTATGGCCGGAGGAGGAGCTGGCACAGCGCGTCCGCGACTGCATCAACGCGATCGTCAAGTGCGGTTTCGACGGCAAGCCCTGATCGGTCGTCACCCCACGCTCCACCGCGTCCGTCCCGGGGCCCCGGCTCCGGGGCGGACGCCCGCCCCTCCCCTCCCCGCCGCGCCTTGTACGAGGACAGCCATGAACCCCATGAACCTCCCGTCGCCCCGCCACCGGGCCGGCGTCCTCGGCCTGCTGGGCGCGCTGGTCCTCACCGGCGCGGCCGGCTGCTCGTCGGCGCCGGATTCCGCACCCCGTACGGCAGAGGTACGGAAGTCCGCGCCGCCGTCCGCCACCGGATCCGCCGCCCCCGCCGCCACTGCCACCGACGTCGGCTGGGTCCAGCTGATGACCCCGATGAACCAGCAGGCGGTGAAGCTGCTGACGCTCGCCGCCGACCGCGCGGCCGAACCACGGGTACGCGCCTTCGCGGTCCGCTTGCGCACCGGGCAGGAAGCCGAACTCGACCGCCTGCGACCCCTGTTGACCCGGATGGGGCTGCCCCAGACCGATGTGCACGCGGGGCACGACATGCCTGGCATGGTGACCGAGGAAGACCTGGAGACGGCCCGCGCGGCCGAAGGGCCCGCGTTCGACCGGCTCGTCGTCGCCCGGATCCGGGACCATCTGCGCCAGTCCGCGCAGGTGTCGCGTTCCGAGATCACCGCGGGCGGCCGGGCGGACGCCCGTGAACTGGCCGGTGACCTCGTGACGGCGCGCGAGGCCTTCCTCGCCGAGCTGGAACGGCTGCCGGGTGCGGTGCGGGCCCTCGGCTGAACGGGGCGGCCGGCCTGCGGGTATAAAGGGCTGCATGACAGCCGAAGTGCCGCAGCCCGTACGCCCCGCGACCTTGGAGGACGTGGCGGCCGTGGCCGGTGTGTCACGGGCGACGGTGTCCCGGGTGATCAACGGGGCGACCACGGTGGACCCCGCCCTGCGCACCGTGGTCGAGGAGGCGGTGGCGACCACCGGCTACGTGCCCAACCGGGCGGCGCGCTCCCTGGTGACCCGGCGGACCGACTCGGTGGCCCTGGTGGTCTCCGAGCGGGAACGGCGGCCGATGTCCGAGCCGTTCGTCGGCCGGATGTTCTCGGACCCCTACTTCGGGCGGGTCGTCAGCGGGCTGCTGGAGGTGCTGCGCCCGGCGGGGATCCAGATGGTCGTGATGCTGGCCGACGACGAGGCGTCCCGGACCCAGTTGGTCTCCTATCTGCGCCACGGCCATGTCGACGGGGTCGTGCTGATCACCACGCACGCCGACGACCCGCTGCCGGGACTGCTCCAGGACACCCGGATGCCCGCCGTCCTCGCGGGCCGTCCGCACAAGCCGTCGCCGCTGGCCTATGTGGAGGTGGACCAGCACGCCGGGGCGCGGCTGGCGGCCGATCACCTGGCCGCGCTGGGGCGGCGGCGCATCGGCACCATTTCGGGACCGCAGGACATGCCCGCCGGGCAGGTCCGGCTGACCGGTTTCCTGGAGGCCGTCGCCGCCCACGGCATCGAGGACGTGGCCTGCGCCGAGGGCGACTTCACGCATCTGGGCGGGGCCGCGGCCATGCGCAGGCTGCTGGCGGACCGCCCCGACCTGGACGGGGTGTTCATCGCCTCCGACCTGATGGCGCTGGGCGCGCTGCCGGTGCTGCTGCGGGCCGGGCGCGACGTGCCGTCCGATGTGGCGGTGGTCGGCTTCGACGACAGCAGCGCGGCGGCCGCCTGCGATCCGCCTCTGACCACGGTCCGGCAGCCGGTGGAGGAGATGGCGGCGGAGATGGCCCGGTTGCTGCTGAGGCAGATCGGCGAGCCGAGCGGCCCCTCGCCCTCCGTGCTCTTCCCGCCGGCGCTGGTACGGCGGCAGTCGGCCTGATCCGGAAGGGCGTAAGGGCGGACGGGCTGCCTGTACGAGGCCCCGCCCATCGGTCAGGTCGTCGTCCCCGGCACGTCCGGCACCGGAGCTTCTCCCGGCACGGGCGCGTCCGGCACCGAGGCCTCTCCGGGGAACGGCTCGTCCGCCAGATCCGCCCCGGCGAAGCCCTCGGCCCGGACCGGCACCTGAGGGCCCGAGGACTCCTGGAGCCAGCGGGTCAGCACCCGGTGCACCGCCTCGGCGCCCACCAGACCTCCGCCCGGCGGCACGGGCGCGCCCTCCGCGGTCTCGGCGGCCACGATGTCGAGCGGGTCCGTCAGTCCGCGCGGCCAGAGCAGGAACGGCCGGGACTGTTCGCCTCCGAGGCCGCCGTGCGAGCCGATCTGCTCCTCGAAGGCGTGCACGGTCCCGGTGACCGGGTCGTACATGGAGTTGACCATGACGTCGGCGACGTGCGGGAAGGTGTCGGTGCGCCGTACGGCGGCGGCAGCACCGACGCCGAACTCCGCGAGCGGGCCCTCGCCGTCCGTCAGTCCGGCGACGGGGACCTCGGCCCCGCCGGGCCCGAGCACGACCGATCCGTGCTCCGCGCGGACGAGGAGGAAGCCGATTCCCGGGTGGTTGGCGAGGGTGGAGAGCAGTGCCGGGTGGCGGCGTTCGATCTGTTCGCGGGTGGCGCGGCCCTCGATGTCGGGGAAGGAGAGCAGCCCGAGGTTGCCGGAGGCCAGCACGATCGGGTCGGAGTGCTTGGCCGGATGCTCGGCCTCCGGTTCCTCCTCGGGCGGGCGGTGCAGGGCGATCCGTACCGCGTCGCGGGCCTCGGACGCGCTGCGGGTGCGCTGGGCCCGGCGCGGCACGGGCAGCCCGCAGCCCGCCCGGACGAGGTCCTTGAGCGTGAGCCCGTACTTCCCCGCGAACGTCTCCCCGGGGCTCTGGCCGTGGTCGGAGAGGAGCACGATCCGGTAGGCGCGCGGGGTGTGGTCGGCGATCTTGGCGATCAGGGCGAGGGAGCGGTCGAGGCGTTCGAGGACCTTCTCCGCATCGCGGCTGTGCGGGCCGGAGTGGTGGGCGACCTCGTCGTAGGCGACGAGGTCGGCGTAGACGGCGGTGCGTCCGGCGAACATGTCGCCGAGGACGGCGGCGGCGACCACATCACGCTCCACGACGGTGGCGAAGGCGCGGATGAACGGGTAGAGCCCGCCGCGCTTGATCCTCGGGGTGACCTTCCGGGCGCGGGCCCGGGTCGACTGGCCGATCTCGCGGACGACCTCGGCGACGAAGGAGAGAGCGGTACGGGTGGCGTTGGCCGGGTCGGAGAAGTAGGCGAAGTATCCGGCGCGGGAACGGCGGCCCTTGCCGCGCCGGGCGGCCATGGAGAGGACCAGGGCGAGCTGTCCGGCGCCGCCGCTGAAGAGGTTGCCGCGGCTCGCGCCGTCGACGGTGAGCAGCCCCCCGTCACGGGTGTGCGCGATGGCCCGGCGCTGCATTTCCAGGGCGCTCGCGGGACGGCTGGAGACCATGACGGTGCGGGTCTCCTTCTCGTACCAGCGGAACGCGGGCACGTCGTGGTTGCTGCCGTGCAGGATGCCGAGCTGGCTGGCGCCGGTCTGGCTGGACCAGTCGGTGCGCCAGGGGGTGAGCCGGTGTCCGGAGGAGTCGGCGAGCCAGCCGGCGACGGTCGGCATGAGCCCGTCGGCGGCGGCCTTCACGAGGACGTCGTGGCCGACGCCGTCGAGCTGGAGGAAGACGGTGCCGGGCGGTCCTTCGCGGCCGGGTTCCGGCGGACCGGGGGTGCGGCCGCGTCTGCGGCGCCGGTCGGCGAGCCGGGAGAGCCGGCGGCGGTAGGCCTCGTCGTCGCGGACGGCGAGGGCGGTGGAGGTGGCGGAGGCGACGGCGGACATGACGGCGGCGACGACGACCGCGGTCTCCGGCGCGGCGTCCCCGCGCCCGTCCGGGATGAGGCGCAGCGCCATCAGCAGCAGCGAGCCGTTGAGGAAGAAGACCAGGGCCCCGAGGACGAGCGCGGGCACGATGAGCAGGGACCGTACGAGAACGGGCCACACCAGGGCGGAGAGCAGACCGAAGGCTCCCGCGCCCCAGGCGGCGGTGAAGGCGGTCCTGGTGATGGTGTCGCCGTCGTCGGACTGGAGCTGGAAGTCGGGCAGGATGCCGGCGAGCGCGAGCATGGTGAGGGTGGACACCGCCCAGACCGCGATCACCCGCATCAGGGCTCTGCCCGCCGTACGCCACTTCCCGTCACCCACGCCGGTCCACCTCACGCCCTCTCCGCCCCCGGGCCCGGTCGTCCGGGGCCCACCCTTCAGCTTTTCACAGCGTCGGTCCCGGTCAGCGCCTTCCGGGTCGACCGGCCAGGGGGCGGCGGGACGGTACGGGGGGCGCATAGGCTCGTACCGGCAGCGCACCCGGGCACGGGCAAGCGCGGGCCGCGCCGGGACACGAGGTCGCGGGGTCCGGCGGAGACCGAGCGGGGATCGAGCGAGGAGGCGGACGTGCCGGTGGAGGTCACCTGGTGGGGTCATGCCACCTGCACGATCGAGGACTCGGGGGTGCGGGTGCTGACCGACCCTCTGTTCGTACGGCGCTTCGCGCATCTGCGCCGCCGCCGGGGCGAGGTGCCGCCGCCGCAGGCCGCCGTCGCGGAGGTGGTGCTGGTCTCCCATCTGCACTCCGACCATCTGCATCTGCCGTCGCTGGCCCGGCTGGCCCCCGGCAGCCGGCTGATCGTGCCGAGCGGCGCGGTGGCGGCGGTGCCGGGGCTGCGGATGCTGCGGCGCGTGCGGCAGCTGCACATCACCGAGGTGGGGCCGGGCGACATGGTGCGCGTGGGCGACGTGCGGGTGCGGGCGGTCCCCGCGCTGCACGACGGACGGCGGCTGCCGGTCGGGCCGCACCGCGCCCCCGCCCTCGGCTATGTGGTCGAGGGCGAGGCCCGGACGTACTTCGCCGGGGACACCGGGCTCTTCGACGGGATGGCCGACGCGGTGGGGCCGGTGGACGTGGCGCTGCTGCCGGTGGGCGGCTGGGGGCCCTATCTGGGACACAGTCATCTGGACCCGGCCCGCGCCGCCGAGGCCCTGACCCGTCTCGCACCGCGGTCGGCGGTGCCGGTGCACTACGGGACGTACTGGCCGATCGGTCTGGACGGGGTGCGCCCGCACGAGTTCCACGGACCGGGCGACGAGTTCGTACGGCAGGCGGGGAAGCGGGCGCCCGAGGTGACGGTGCATGTGCTGGGGCACGGCGAACGGGTCAGGCCGGAGGCCGGCCGGTGATCCACGAGATCCAGCAGGTGGTACGGGAGCTGCCGACCGAGTCGACCCAGCAGGCGGTCGGCTATCCGACGCTGTTCACGCTGGTGGCGCTGGGGTCCTTGGTGCCCGTGGTGCCGACGGGGGCGCTGGTGAGTTCGGCGGCGGTGGTGGCCTTCCACCAGACGTCTCCGCTCGCCCTGCTCTTCGTGTTCCTGGTGGCGTCGGCCGCCGCGTTCCTCGGGGATGTCTGTCTGTACTGGCTGGGGCAGCGCGGGGTGCGGTCGAGGAACGGCTCCAAGTGGCTGGAGGCGATCACCCGCCGGGCCGCGCCGGAGCGGCTGGCCCAGGCGCAGGCGAAGCTGGACGAGCGCGGCGGGACGGTGCTGGTGCTCTCCCGCCTGGTGCCGGCCGGGCGGATCCCGGTGATGCTGGCGTGTCTGCTGGGCCGGATGCCGTTGCGGCGGTTCGCCCGGGGCGATGTTCCGGCGTGTCTGGCGTGGGCGGCGACGTACCAGTTGATCGGGATCCTGGGCGGTTCGCTGTTCCCGGAGCCGTGGCAGGGGGTGGTCGCGGCGGTGGCCCTGACGCTGCTGATCAGCGGGGCTCCGGCGGTGTGGCGCAGGCTGCGGTCGCGGTTCGGCCCGGCGTCCTCGTAGCCCCTGCGTCTTTGTGGCCGCGGCGTCTTCGTAGCCCCTGCGTCTTCGTGGCCGCGGCGTCTTCGTAGCCCCTGCGTCTTCGTGGCCGCGCTCAGCGGCCGCGCTCAGCGCAGCGCGCCGAAGACCGCGGCGAAGCTGTCCAGTGCCCGCGCCACATGCGCGAGCTCCAGCGGCTTCGCGGCGCTGAGGGACTCCGTCTGCTGCTGCGGCGTGGCCCCCAGCAGCGGACCCGTGCCCAGGCGTACGCGCAGGGCGCCGAGTTCGTCGCCGAAGCGGTGGCCGCCCGGGGCCGGTGCGCCGAGCCGGTCGGTGAGGTACTCCTCCAGCTCCATGGAGTCCGTGACGCCCAGCTCCGCCAGCCGGGCGCGCAGCGGGCCGAGGTCGGCGTAGAGGTGGCGGCCCGCCTGCGGGGGGCGGGCCAGTGCGCCGGAGCCGAGGACCGCGCGGTGGGCGGCGGCGGCGACCTCCGCCTGGAGCGACGCGGCCCGCCGGATCCGCTCCCGTACGGAATCCGGCTCCCCCAGCGCGTGGGCGGCCGCGTGGGCGACCGGAGCCGCGACAAGGGCGCCCAGCGCGGTGAGGATGTCCAGGGTGCGGGCGTGCCGGACGGCGGCCCGGGCCGTGTCCGGGAAGCGGGCGACGGCGACCGGCCAGGCGGCGGGCGTCAGGGCTCCGGCCAGGTCGGCGATGACCGTGACGTCGTCCGGGCACATCTCGGCGGGGCTGAGGAGAACGGTGTCGCGGGGCCGGTGCACGGTGTCGCGCCAGGTCTCGTCGCTGATGATGTGCAGCCCTTCGCCGACCGCTGCCTCACAGGCCTCGCGGACCAGCTCGGGCGGGGCGACGGTGGCCGTGGGGTCGTCCACGACGGACAACAGCAGCAGCTTCGGACGGCCGCCCTCCGCCCGGACCCGGCGGACGGTCTCCAGCAGGGCGTACGGGTCGGGTACGCCGCCGCACTCGGCCGGCGTCGGCACATGGTAGGCGGGCCGGCCCAGCAGCCGGGCCTGCGGCATCCAGGCGACCGGGCAGGGGCGCGGCATGAGGACGTCGCCGCCGTGCGCACCGATCAGGGCCAGGAGGAGCGGCTGGGCGCCGGGGGCGGCGGCGATGCTGCCCGCCGTGCCGTGCAGTCCGCGCCGGTCCCAGTAGCCGCGGGCCGCCTCACGCAGGACGGGGCCCCCGCCGGGAAGCTCCGGACGGGTCCGGGCGGAGGCGGCGGCCAGGACGGCGGCAAGTTCGGGGAGGACCGGGAGGCCGGGGTCGGGGGCCGGCGGCCCGTAGCGGACGGGGCCGTGGTCCTCGTGGGCGGGTTCGGGGCGCTCATGCGCGCGCCCGTGGTCCTCGTGCGTGGGCCCGTGGTCCTCGGTCCCGTGCATCCGGCCCTCCTCCGCCACGCGTCGCTCCCTGGCTTCTTTATACGGAGGTTCCGGGCGGCCCGCCCGCTCAATCGCCCACCCGCGCCGGGGGCCGCCTCCAGGTGGGCTGTTCCGCCGGTCGACGGCGACACGTGGCCGGGGTCTCAGCGCGCCTGCTGGTTCAGCGTGGCCCGGCCGGGTATTCGCTGAGCCATGTCCTCACCGAGAACCTCATCCGCCGCCCCCGCCGCCGCCCGGTTGCGCGGCTGGCTGCAAGGGCGGGACCTGGCCGTCTTCCGGAGCGTCGCGGACCGGCACTGGCCGGGCGCCGATCCGCTGCTGCCCGGACTGAGCCGGAGCGCCAACCACGGGCTGCTCTGGTTCGGGGCGGCGGCCGGGATCGCGGCGCTCGGCAGCAGTGCGCGCTCGCGCCGGGCCGCGCTGCGCGGGGTGGCGTCCCTCGCCGTGGCCTCGGCGGCGATCAACACGGTCGGCAAGGGCGCGGTGCGCCGCCAGCGGCCGATAGTGGACCTGGTGCCGGTGGTGCGGCAGCTCAAGCGGCAGCCGGTCACCACCTCCTTCCCGTCCGGCCACGCCGCCTCGGCGGCGGCCTTCGCCACGGGGGTGGCCCTGGAGTCCCGGGGCTGGGGCGCGGTCGTGGCCCCGGTCGCGGTGGCCGTGGCGGCCTCCCGGGTCTACACCGGGGTCCACTATCCGAGCGATGTGCTGGCGGGAGCGGTGCTCGGTGTGGGGGCCGCGTTCGCCCTGCGCGGGGTGGTGCCCACCCGGGGCCAGCTGCCCGCGCCCGGCCGCCCGCCCGGTGAGGCCCCGGCGCTGCCCGCCGGGCAGGACCTCGTCGTGGTGGTGAACCAGGAGTCGGGCACGGCCACCGCGACCGCGTCGCTGGTGCGCGAGGCGCTGCCCGCCGCGGAGGTGGTGGAGGTGCCGCCCGAGGAGCTGTCGGCCGCCCTGGACAAGGCGGCGGGCCGGGGCCGGGCGCTGGGTGTCTGCGGCGGCGACGGCACGGTGAACCTGGCGGCCTCCGTGGCGGCGACGCACGGCGTGCCGCTGGCGGTCTTCCCCGGCGGCACGCTCAACCACTTCGCCTACGACCTGGGCATCGAGACCGTCCACGACACCGCCGCCGCCCTCACCGCGGGCGATGCGATCCGGGTGGACCTCGGCCGGTTCCGGCCGGGGCCCAAGGGTCCGGACGGGGCGGACGGCTATTTCCTCAACGCCTTCTCGCTGGGCGTCTATCCGGATCTGGTGCGCACCCGGGAACACTGGTCGCCCCGGATCGGCGGCTGGCCCGCGGGGGTGCTCGCGGCGTTCCACGTGCTGCGCGGCCAGCGGCCTCTGGAGGCCGAACTGCAGGGCCGCAGGCGTCCGTTGTGGCTGCTCTTCGTCGGCAACGGGCTCTTCCAGCGGGTGGGCCCCGCCCCGGGCCGCCGCCACAACCTGGCGGACGGGCTGCTGGACGTCCGGGTGGTGCACGGCGGGCGGGGACCCGCGCTGCGCCTGCTGGCGGCGGCGGTGGCGGGACCGCTGACCCGCTCCCCCGCCCATGCGGCGGTGCGCAGGCGTCGGGTGCGGATCGGCGGTCTCGCACCCGGAACCCCGTACGCGTACGACGGCGAAGTGGCCCACTCCGGACCGGAGTTGATGATCGACAAGCTGCCGGAGGCGCTGACCGTCTACTGCCCGATGCCGGTCTGACACCCCAGGACCACGCGTCCGCATCGCAAGACGGCCATCTCACCATGCGGCAGGTCGGCGTACGGTGGTTCCTGTCGTCGCGCCCGTCGGCGCGGGAATTTCGGGAGAGGACGTCACGCCATGCCGAAGGAGACCGCCGTGTACACGCACGGCCACCACGAGTCGGTCCTGCGCTCGCACCGCTGGCGGACCGCCGCCAACTCGGCGGCGTATCTCCTCGACGAACTGCGCCCCGGTCTGGCCGTGTTGGACGTCGGCTGCGGCCCCGGAACCATCACCGCCGATCTGGCCGCGCTGGTCGCGCCCGGCCGGGTCACCGCGGTGGACACCAGCACCGGCATCCTCGGCCAGGCCGCCGAGGTGGCGGCCGAACGAGGGCTGGAGAACGTCGAGTTCGCGGTGGCCGACGTCCACGCACTGGATTTCCCCGACGACTCGTTCGACGTGGTCCACGCCCACCAGGTGCTCCAGCACGTGGGCGACCCGGTCCAAGCGCTGCGCGAGATGCGGCGCGTCTGCCGCCCCGGCGGTGTGGTCGCGGCGCGCGACAGCGACTACGCGGCGATGACCTGGTATCCGGAGGCCCCCGGCCTCGACGAGTGGCTGGACGTGTACGGCCGGGTGGCCCGTGCCAACGGCGGCGAACCCGACGCGGGCCGCAGGCTCCTGTCGTGGGCGCGGCGGGCCGGGTTCACCGACATCACCCCGACCGCGGCCGCCTGGTGTTTCGCCACCCCGGAGAGCCGCGCCTGGTGGAGCGGTCTGTGGGCGGACCGTACGACGGACTCGGTCTACGCCGAACTGGCCGTACACGGCGGCCATGCGAGCACCGAACAGCTCACGGCCGTCGCCGGGGCGTGGCGCTCCTGGGGCGAGGAGGGCGACGGCTGGTTCCTGGTCCCGCACGGCGAGGTGCTGTGCCGGGCGTGAGCCGGACAGTCGGTGCGATCCGATAAGGGGCCCGGCCGCCCCGGAATCGATCACACCGGTGGCGGCCGCCAACTACCCTCGCACGCATGGAGATCCTCGGAACCACGCTGCGTATCTGCGTCGACGACCTGGAGGCCTCGGTGGCCTTCTACGAGGGGCTGACGGGCACGTCGGCCCTGCGCTTCGAGCGCGGTGGGGTGTCGGTGGCCGCGATCGGCTGCTTCCTGTTGATGAGCGGGCCGGAGTCGGAGCTGGAGGTGCTGCGCAAGGTGGGCGCGACCATCGCCGTCAAGGACGTCGACGAGGCGAACGCGGCGCTGACCCGGGCGGGCGCGCGCGTCATCGCGGGACCGGTGCCGACCCCTGCGGGGCGTAACCTCATCGCGCTGCACCCGGACGGCTCGATCTTCGAGTACGTGGACCGCAACGTCACCGTCTGACCGGCCGCCCGGGGAGCGTTGATCAGTCCTGCGGCGGGCGCATGCGGAAGTCGTAGGCGTCCGGCAGCGGTTCGTCGCTGACGGACGCCCACAGCTCGCCGAGGATTCCGGCCCCTTCGCGCAGATCGGCGACCTCGAATCCGGCGTCGAAGATCGCGCGGGCCGCCCCGGTGTCGCCCTCGGCGACCAGGATCCGGGCGAGGAGCAGCCGGAAGCGTCCGCGCTCACGGATCGCCCCCGGCAGCCCGGCCAGCAGCGTCCGGGCGTCTCCGGGCCGGCCGGCGGACAGCTGCGCCTCGATGGTCTCGCGGGCCAGGGCGACCAGGAGGGCGCCGCCCTCCGCCGATGCGATGAGCTCCCCCGCTCCCGGAGCGTCGAGGTCCGCGAAGGCCTCGGCGTACAGCTCGGCGGCATGGTCCGGCCTGCCGCTCTCCTCGGCGGCGACGGCGAGGCAGCGCAGCAGCGGCCAGCGGGGCGCCGGGCCGCGCTCCAGGCCGCGTTCCCAGCTGCGGACGGCCTGCGCCCGGTCGTCGGCGTGCCACTGCGCGATGCCCAGGTGGTACTCGGTGTGCGGGTCGGCGTCGGCGGTCTCCAGCATGTCGCGCCAGGGCGGCGAGACCGGGGTCGGGCCGGGTATGCCGTCCGGGGTCTGCTTCGGGAGGGTGCCGTGTTCCAGCAGCTCACGCCAGGGGGCCTGCGGTGCGCCGATGGTGGAGACGGGGAACGGTGTGCCGGGCAGTCGGTGGCCGCCCCGCAGCACCTCCAGCGCGCCCCAGCCGGAGCCGGCGGCGAGCATCTCGCCCGGTTCGGTGTCGGCGTGCGGCAGCCAGGCCGCGTACGCATCCTCCACCGTTCCGCGCGGGAGTGCCTCCTCCAGCCGCGCGCTCGCCTCCTCGGTGGCGGCGGCCCAGTCCCGGCCGTGCACGGCGGCCGGGTCGGCGGACAGCGGACCGTAGGACTCCAGCCAGCTGAACGCGGTGCCCGGTTCGAGGGGGACGTGCTCCAGCTGGGTGCGGGCCAGACCCGCCTGGATCTCCGCGTAACCGCCGCCCCCGGGCCCGTTCAGCCACTCCTGCCAGCGGCGGCCGCCCTTCCCGTGGCCCCAGCGGAACAGTTTGCGGCCGCGCAGCAGATCCGTGGAGGTCTGGGCGAGTCCGTGGCCGTCCGCGTCGAGCGCGGCGATCCAGCGCCGGGAGTCGTCGGGAAGCTCGTAGAAGTGGTCGGCGGGGTACTCGGAGCGCAGCGGATAGGTGTGGTCGAGTCCGTCCGCCTCGGGGACGCCGACCCGGGTGAGGGTGTGGTCGTAGCCGAAGTGCCAGGCCTCGTCGGCCGGGACCAGCACCCGGGTGTCCGGGGTCTGGGGGACGGCGATGTTCGACCACCAGTAGACCGGCGCGCTCTGTTCGTGCGGGTTGCGTATCCGTACGCCGACGTGCAGGAAGTCTGAGTCGTCGGGGAGCCAGAGGTCCACCTGGAAGGGCAGGTCGCGCAGCCGCTCCCATTCCCAGAGCCTGACCATGGTGCCGCCGTCGGGGGCGGGCACGAGCGCGGCGTGGAGGGGTGCGCAGGACAGGGTGGTGTGGCCGGTGGCGCCGATGTTCCACTCGATGCCGCCGGAGAACCAGGCCCCGTTGAGGGCGAAGGCGGCGGGCTGGAGGACCGGGTTGCGGTGGAGCAGTTCGCGGCCGGTGGGTTTGTGGTGCAGGGAGTGGATCCGGCCGCCGAGTCCGGGGAGCACGGTGACGCGCAGCTGGTCGTTCTCGATGACGAGCGTGTCGATGGCGGTGGGGGTGCGTTCGCGCCCGTAGCCGTCGAGCAGCCGGGTGGGCAGGACGGTGCGCAGGGGCCGGTGGCCCAGTTGCCGGGCCATGTCGCGGGGTAGGTCCGCCCGTTCCCGGGGGTCGAGGACGGGCGGTGCGGCGGGCGTGCGCAGCGGTGGGAGCGGGTTCTCCGGCCCGAGCGGCGCTGCGGGCAGGTCAAGTACGGCACGTCGTACGGTCGTGGCCAAGGCACCCTCGTTCCCTCGCGGCGGGCCGCCGCAGGTCCGGGCGCCCCCGGTGACCATGGAACACGCGGGTGGCCGTGGGGACCAGAGCCCCGTCGGCCGGATTTTCGCGCGCCCGGCGCGGACGCCGAGGGTGTCCGTGAAGGCTCAGTCGTCCGTGACCGCTCAATCGTCCGTGAACGCGCCGACGACGAGGTCGGCGAGGAGCGCGCCCGCGGTGCCGTCCGGGTCGAGATCGGGGTCGTAGATGGTGACGTTGAGCCCGACGCAGCGCGGGGAGGAGACGAGCGTGCGCAGCAGCGGGGCGAGTTCGTGCGGGAGGAGGCCGCCGTCGTCGGGGCTGTCGACGGCGGGCATGACGCTCGGGTCGAGGACGTCGGCGTCCAGATGGACCCAGTAGCCGTCGAGGGCGGGCGTCTCCAGGCTCTCCACGGTGGCCCGTGCGAGGACGTCCGGGCCCTGCTCGCGGATCTGGCCGACGGTCGCGTGGGGGATCTTCAGGGCGGTCAGCTCCGCCCGGTCCTCGTCCTCGTCGCGCAGGCCGAAGAGGCGGACGTCCTCGTCCTTGAGGTAGGGGCGGAGCCCTTCGAGGTCGCTGAGGTCGTCCTGCCCCCGGCCGGTGCCGATGGCCAGCTCTTCGCCGCCCGCCGCGCCGATCCGGTCGCTGTTGCCGGAGTGCCGGAAGTCAGCGGATCCGTCGACGGCGGCGAGCCCGTACCGGCCGATGCGGCGCAGGGCGAGGGCGGCGCCGAGCTGGATGGAGCAGTCCCCGCCGAGGACCAGGGCGAACTCCCCGGCCCGTACGTGTCCTTCGATACGGTCGGCGAGCGTGCGGGTGTAGCGGGCGATGGCGGCGGCGTTGAACACCCCGTCGCCCTCCTGCCAGTCGCCCCGGTCGTACCGCGGCGGGACCACGACACCGCCCTCCAGGGCTCCGAGGCGGCGCAGGAGCCCCTGTTCGCGCAGGGCGCCGGCCAGCTTGTACACGCCCGGTACGGTGCCGGGGGCCGGGGGCCGCAGCCCGAGGTTGGACGGGGCGTCGAGAGCCACGATCGTACGCATGCGGCCCATCCTCGCCGCATCGGACCGGGGCCTTCAAGCGGATTCGCGGGATTCCGTGGGGCCGGGGCGCGGGGGCCCGTCACTTCCCCCGGCGGCGGAAGAGGTAGCCGCCGCAGCCCAGGCCGATGAGGAACATGGCCAGCAGGGCGAACCAGAGGGGCATCGTCACCTCGGGGATCAGCACCCGGATGGTGACCTTGTTCGTGTTCACGCAGATGAACACGATGACGAGCACGACCAGCACACCGACCACGATGCGCCCCGGAGTGAGCCACCCCTTGGCGCGCGCGGTACCGCTCGATACGTCCTTGGGGCTCATGGTCCGGCCCTTCCGCTCGCTCCTCGCCGTCCGGCCCGCCCGTCGTGCACGCGACCGCCCCCCGGGGTCCCAGCATGTCCGGCTGCCGGGTTCGGGGGGCGGTGCTGTACGGCCGTTCGGGTGAACGGGGTGCCGGGCGTCAGCCGGCCGGGACCACCGGGAGCTCCAGTACGCCGGTGTCCTCGGGGGCGCTCACGACGGTGACGGGCTTGACGCCCCGGTTGCCGAAGTACGCGGTGTCGCTGGCGGCGATCACGAACTCCAGGCGGTGCCCCGCTTCGTACCGGTGGACGATGCCGGGCAGCTCGACCGTGAAGGGCCGGGTGACGTCGGGGACCCGGACCGGGGAGACGAGCCGGTTCACCAGCGTCCGGGTGCCGTCGGGCGCGACGTCGTAGACCTTGGCGAACAGGACGAGCTTGTCGGAGGCGTCGCCGCTGTTCTGGACCCGTTCCGTCTTCGGGGAGACGACCTTCAGGGTGGCCTTCGGCGCGCCGACGACGTCGAGGGGCGCGGTGAGGGGTTCGCTGCGCCAGCCGAGGTAGGTGCCCTTGATGTCGTACGGCTTGGGGTCGGGCAGTCCGATCAGCGGGGCGATGGAGCTCTCGGAGTGGCTGGTGGGCACGAGCCAGTTGGTGTACTGGCGGCTGCCGCGCGCCACCTTGGACCGGTTGTCGACGAGTTTGCCGTCGCCGGAGAGGTACAGGGACTGCGAGAGGGCGGGGACGTCGGCGGCGGTGCCGTAGCCGCTCTGCCAGTCGCGGTAGTAGGAGAAGGCGGGTCCGGTGTCGGTGTCCGTCTTCTTCTGGAGGTAGCGGTCGAACCAGGCCAGGACCCGCTGTCCGACGTGGCTGGTCTCCAGATTGCCCTGGCTCAGGTCGAGTTCGCCGGGGACCTGGCCGCCGCTGTGTCCCCAGGACTGCCAGATCATCTTCGTCTCGGTGCCCTGCGCCTTGAGGGTCCGGTAGGTGGCGGTGGCCTCGTTGAGGTTGAACAGGCTGTCGGCCTGGCCCTGGACGATGAGGGTGGGGGCCTTGACCCGGTCGAGGTAGGAGACGGGCGAGACGCTGCGGGCGTAGGCGAGCATCTCCTCGGCCCGGTCGGCGGGGTAGCGGCCGGAGTTGAGCAGCCGGATGGTCTCGCAGGCGCGGGTGGCGAAGTGCAGGCAGTCCAGCCGGTTGATCCGGGAGGGGTCCAGGCTCGGGTTGAGGAGCGGCTGGCCTTCGCCGATCAGGTAGAAGCCGTTGGTCCACTGCCACTTGAAGACGCCGGGGGCGTCGGAGGTGACGCCGGTGCGCGCCCCGGTGTTGTTGGGGGCGAGTGCGTAGCCGAGGTCGTTCCAGGTGATCAGCGGGACGAGGGCGTCGACGCGGGGGTCGACGGCGGCGGTCGCGAGTTGGATCGCACCGCCGTAGGAGCCGCCGATCATGCCGACGCGCGGGTCGCCGTCGGCGTCCCGGGTGACGTAGTCGGCCTCGGTCCCGTCGTCGGCGGTGCGAACTCCCCCGAGGAAGTCGAGGAGTTCACTCGCGGCTCTGCCGTCGATCTCCGGGTCGTCGAGGGTGATCAGACAGCCGGACTTGCCGAAGCCGAGGCCGGAGTAGACGAGTCCGACGTAGCCGCGCTCGGCGAAGGCCTTGCCGATGGCGTCGGTGGAGCCGTCGGACTTGCTGCCGCCGAAGCCGTTGGTGGCGAGGACGGCGGGGGCGGGGTGTTCCGCGTCGGCCCCGGCGGGCCGGTAGAGGTCCGCGTCCACCGTGCAGGTGCGGTCGCCCGCCTCGACGGTGAACGTCAGCGGGGTGACGGTGTACGGGTCGGCCTCGGCATGGGCCGGGCCGGCGAGGACGAGGGGGGCGACGAGGGCCGCCCCGGCGACCGCCACGAGCGGGCCGCGCACTCTGGAAACAGCACCTGACACGAAGACCTCCACACCGAGGACACCTTACCGACCGGTAAGTATTGGGCCGCGCTCATGGTGTGACACAGCTCATAGCCGTGTCAACGCATCGGTCAGCGGTTCTTGACGGATGTTCACGTTCCGCGGGC
Source organism: Streptomyces sp. NPDC091289 (assembly GCF_044757365.1). Taxonomy (NCBI): domain Bacteria; kingdom Bacillati; phylum Actinomycetota; class Actinomycetes; order Kitasatosporales; family Streptomycetaceae; genus Streptomyces; species Streptomyces sp. NPDC091289. The sequence goes on along the minus strand of NZ_JBIVUT010000013.1, from coordinate 171,700 downwards.
GAAAACACACATCTGCGGGCGGGAGGGCCGAGGAGAGGTCCGGCGAGCGCTCAGCGCAGGGCGGGGCTCTCGAGGGTCAGCGTGCAACGCCCGCCGTCCGCCGGTGCGTCGAGCACTGCGGGAACGCCCAGGGGGATCGTCAGCGCGGTCGGACCGTGGCCGAAGCCCAGCTCCTCGACCACGGGTATGCCCAGCGGGCCGAGCCGGTCGGCGAGCACGGCGCGGATCTTCTCGTACGGTCCGCACTCCTGCCAGGATCCGCAGACCACACCGGCGACCGCGTCCAGGGCTCCGGACCGCAGCAGCCCGGTGAGGAAGCCGTCGAGCCGGTAGGGCTCCTCCCCCGTGTCCTCGATCACCAGCAGTCCGCCGCGGGCGTGGGTGCGGCCGCCCGGGGTGCCGATGTCGGCGGCGAGCAGGCTGACGCATCCGCCGTACAGGATGCCCCGCGCCCGGCCGGGGACCAGGGACCCGGCCGATTCCAGGCCGAGGGTGCGGACGGTTCCCGGTTCGAGGAGCGTGGCGCGCAGGTGTTCACGGGTCGCCGGGTCCTGCAGAAACGTGTCGGTGGCGACCATCGGCCCGTGCAGGGTCGCGAACCCGGCCCGCAGGGCGAACGCCTCGTGCAGGACCGTGATGTCGCTGTAGCCGACGAACGCCTTGGGCCCGGCGGCCCGGATCGCCGCCCAGTCGACCAGGTCGACCATCCGGTGCGCGCCGTAGCCGCCCCGGGCGCACAGTACGGCCTCCACGGACGGGTCGCACCACGCCTGCTGAAGGTCCGCCGCGCGGTCCGCGTCCGCCCCGGACAGGTAGTCCAATTCCGGGTGGCCGTCGAGGACATGGGGGCCGACGACGGGTTCGAGGCCCCAGTCGCGCAGGACGGCGAGCCCCTCCTCCAGCCGGTCGGCGGGGACGGGGCCGCTGGGCGCGACGACGGCGACCCGGGAGCCGGGGCGCAGCCGGGCCGGCCGGGCGAGGGGCGCCAACGGGCCCCGGTCCTCGGTCGCCGGGCCGTGGTCCTCACCGGTCATGTGGTCAGCTCCAGGTGCGGCACATCGGGCCGGTCGATACCGAACGTCTGCGCGTAGAGGGAGAGTTCGGCCTCCAGCGCGCGGACCAGGGTCGCCGCGCGCCGGAAGCCGTGGCTCTCCCCCTCGAAGGCGATATAGGCGTGGGCGACGCCCCGCCCGGCCACGGCGGCGAGGAACCGCTCGCACTGGGCGGGCGGGCAGATCACGTCGTCCAGGCCCTGGAGCAGCACGAACGGGGTGAACAGCCGGTCGGTGCGGTGGATCGGGGAGCGCTCGCGGTAGCGCTCGGGCACCTCGGCGAACGGGCCGACGAGGGACTCCAGATACCGCGACTCGAAGTCGTGGGTCTCGTCCGTGGCCCATCCTTCGAGGTCCAGGATCGGAAAGAGGATCGTCCCGCAGGCGTACAGGTCGGTGGAGGTCAGCGAGGCGGCCGTGGTCCAGCCGCCCGCGCTGCCGCCCCGGATCGCGAGCCGGTCCGGGTCGGCGGCGCCCTCCTCGACCAGGGCCGAGGCCACGGCCGCGCAGTCGGCGACGTCGACCACGCCCCACTGCCCGCGCAGCCGTTCGCGGTAGCCGCGCCCGTAGCCGGTGGAGCCGCCGTAGTTGACCTCGGCCACACCGATGCCGCGCGAGGTGAAGTAGGCGATCTCCAGGTCGAGGACGAGCGGGGCGTGACCGGTGGGGCCGCCGTGCGCCCAGACGACGTACGGGGGCTTCTCGCCCTCGGGGCCGGTGCGGTCGGGGCTGTGCGGCGGGTAGATGTGGGCGTGGATCTCACGGCCGTCGGGGCCGCTGAAGGTGCGGTCCTCGGGCGCCGGGTAGTACGCGGGGTCGACCGCGTCCCGGTGGGGCGCGCCGATGACGCGGGTGTGCCCGGTCGCGGTGTCCAGCTCGACGATCTCGGGGCCGCCGCGGGGGCTCGCCGCGACGCCGACGACCCGGCTGCCGTGGACGGCGAGCGTGTCGGACCAGGCGGTCCAGGGGCCCGGTACGTCGGCGAGTTCGCCGGTCTCCGGGTCGAGGATGCCGAGCCGCATGCCGCCCCTGCCGTGCAGGACGGCGATCAGTCCGTTGTCCAGCGGGTGGAACCAGCGCAGCCCGATCTTCCACAGCGGTCCGCCGAACTCCTCGCCCCGGGGCGGCAGGAGGCGGCTGCTGGGGACCACGCCGCCCGCGACCGCGTCGGGCCGGATGCGCTGGAGCTCCCACCAGTCGGCGAGGTCGGAGACGAACAGGAGGCTGCCGTCGCGGTCCCACTCCACCTGGCAGACGGATTCGTCGAGGTCGCCGACGAGGGGCCGTACATCGGCGAATTCACCCGCGCCGGTGATGTCGGCCAGCATGACCACCGTGCCGTCCCACGGCATCCGGGGGTGGTCCCAGGCGATCCAGGCCGCCCGCAGCCCGTCGCGGGAGACCTTGGGTCCGGTGACGAACCGGTGCCGGTCGTCGGAGAGTTCACGGACGGCCGAGCGGTCGTCGGCCGCCGAGCCGTCCAGCGGTACGGCGGCGACGACGCGCCGTACGTCGGTGGGTGCGGGCCCGGTGAACTCCTCCAGCACGCACCACACTTCGCCCGCCGCCCCGTGCTCCGGGCGCACCTGCGGGTCCACCCAGCGCAGCCCGCCGCCGACGTCCGACACCGGGGTGAGCGGCCACGGCTCGTCCGGGCCGTCGGGGGCGTAGGCGTACAGCCGCTGGTCGGTGAAGTGGACGAAGACCACGAGGAGTTCGCCGTCCGCGCGCACCGTGCCCGCCCAGGGCTGTCCGCCGTACTCGATCACCCTGCTGCGGGCGTTCCAGGGGGCGGGCAGCACCGGGGCGGTGGAGCCGTCGGCGCGGCGGCGCATCAACGCGCGCCGGCCGCCCTCGGCCGGGCGCGGCTCGGTCCACCACACCTCGTCCCCGACGGTGCCGAGGTGGTCGGGGCGGCCGTCGTGCGAGGCGGCGAGCGCCGCGTCGATCGGCGACGGCCAGCTTCCGTACGGTGCTGCCGGCACGGTGTTCACGTAGGACGGTCCCCCGGGTGCGAATCGGTCGGTGGTCGGTCAGGCGGTGCGCAGATAGTGGTCGAGGACGCGGACGCCGAAGTGGAGGGCGTCGACGGGGACGCGCTCGTCGACGCCGTGGAAGAGCCGCTGGTAGTCGAAGCCGACGGGCAGCTTCAGCGGGGTGAAGCCGTAGCCGGTGATGCCGAGGCGGGAGAACTGCTTGGCGTCGGTGCCGCCCGACATGCAGTACGGGACGGTGTGCGCGTCGGGGTCGAACCGTTCGACGGCGGCGCGCAGCTTGGCGTACGTCGGTGAGTCGACGGGGGCCGTCAGGGCCGTCTCGCGGTGGTAGAACTCCCAGGAGACCGAGGGTCCGGTGAGCCGGTCCAGGGTCGCGTGGAACTCTTCGTCGCCGCCGGGGACCGTACGCCCGTCGATGAAGGCGGCGGCGTGGCCGGGGATGACGTTGACCTTGTAACCGGCGTCCAGCATCGTCGGGTTGCTGCTGTTGCGGATGGTGTTCTCCACCAGGGACGCGGCCGGGCCGAGCTTGCCGAGGAGCTGGGCGACGTCGAAGCCGGGTTCGTCGAGGTCGGCGGTGATGCCGTGCAGGGCGGCGATCTCGGTGATCGCGGCTCGGACGGTCGGGGTGAGGCGGATGGGCCACTCGTGCTCGCCGATCCGGGCGACGGCGGCGGCCAGGGTGCTCACCGCGTTCTCCCGGTTGACCTTGGAGCCGTGACCGGCCCGGCCCTCGGCGGTCAGCTTCAGCCAGCCCGTGCCGCGTTCGCCCGCCGCGATCGGGTAGAGCGAGAGTCCGTCGCCCGCGTGGAAGGTGAAGGCCCCGGACTCGCTGATGCCCTCCGTGCAGCCCTCGAACAGCTCGGCGTGCTGCTCGGCGAGGAAGCCGGAGCCGTCGGCGGCACTGTCCTCCTCGTCGGCGGTGTAGGCGATGACGATGTCGCGCCGGGGGCGGAACCCCTCGCGGGCCCAGCCCCGTACGACGGCGAGGACCATCGCGTCCATGTTCTTCATGTCGACGGCGCCCCTCCCCCACACGACTCCGTCGCTCACCTCGCCGGAGAAGGGGTGGACACTCCAGTCGGCGGGCTCGGCGGGCACCACGTCGAGGTGGCCGTGGACGAGCAGCGCGTCGGCCGACGGGTCGGTGCCGGGGATCCGGGCGACCACATTGGTCCGGCCGGGGGTCCGCTCCAGCAGCGTCGGTTCGATTCCGGCGTCGGCGAGCCGCTGGGCGACGTATTCGGCGGCCGGGCGCTCCCGGCAGTCGCCGCCGCCCCGGTTGGTGGTGTCGATGCGGATGAGTTCGGAGGTGAACGTCACCACCTCGTCGAGGGCCTGCCGGTCGACGGGTCCGAGCAGGTCGGGGGCCTCAGCCATACTGTTCCTCCACAGCGGCCGACACGATCGTCGTCACCGCCTTGAACGTGCGAATTCCTTCGTACATCGTCGCGCTGGTGTACGCGACGCGCCTCTCGCCGCTCGGCGCGACGCCGGGGACGACGGTGGCCGCGGCGGCCAGATGCTCGGCGTCGAACTCCAGCTCCACGGTGAACGGGGAGCCGGTGACGGGCGGCCGCCGCCCCGCCAGCACGGTGGCCGCTTTCGCCGCCGCCCTGATGTCGGCGGCGGTACGGGCGGGGGTGCGGCACACCGCCGCGTAACGGGAGACGTAGTCCTTGACGGCGACCTTCCGGGCGTCGGGGGCGTATCCCTCGGCGTCCACGCAGGTCAGGTCGTCGCCGGTGACGAGGACGACGGGCACCCCGTACTCGGCGGCGACGTGTGCGTTGAGCAGTCCCTCGCTCGCGCGGGCCCCGTTGAGCCAGACCCCGGTGATGGAGTTGGCGAGGTAGGTGTGGGCGAGGACGCCCTCCGTGCCGGCCCCGGTGTGATAGCCGACGAAGGCCACCGCGTCCACGTCGCCGTGCTGGATGCCCTCCACCATGGACAGCGACTTGTGCTTTCCGGTGAGCATCTGGACGCGTTCGTCCATGTGCTCCAGCAGCAGATTGCGCATCGACCAGTGGGCCTCGTTGACCAGCACCTCGTCGGCGCCGCCGTCGTAGAAGCCGAGCGCCGCCGCGTTCACGTCCGAGGTGAACATCGACCGGCAGCGCTCCCACTGCGGAGTCCCCGGCAGCACGTCGGCCGGCCAGGTCACTCCGGTGGCGCCTTCCATGTCCGCGCTGATGAGGATCTTCATGCCGCCACACCGTACGCGCCGTGAGCGGCGCGGACCAGGGAGGGGCGGGCGTGCCAGTGGTCCAGTCCGCCGGAGGTCCCTCCGGTGGTCCCTTCGGCGGGGCTCTTTTCGGGGTGCCGGGGCGAACACTATGAACGCAACATGCGCGGGGCTTCTCCCCCGGGTGCGGCGCTTCCTAGCATCCCGGCAACCGGCGCACCCCCGTGCCGGGACAGAACGCCAGGAGCCGCTCCCGTGAACTCCCCCCACCTGCCCTCCCCCGCCCTGCCGCTGTACCGCCGCCACCGGTTGCGCTCCGCCGCGCTGGCCGCCACGGTCGCCGCCCTGCTCCTCGGCACGGCGGGCAAGGCGCCCGCGGCCCCCGCACCGGCCGGGTCTCCGGTCGCCGCCGAGTGCCCGGCCGCGCTGACCGGCAAGGCGCGGTGCTACACGGGGCGGGACGAGAACGGGGCGCACTACGCGCTCGCCGTCCCCACCCGCTGGAACGGCTCGCTGGTGGTGCACGCGCACGGCGGGCCCGACCTGGGCGACGCATCGGACCCGGCCCGCTCCACCGAGGACCTGGAGCGCTGGGCGGTCATGGTCGAGGAGGGGTACGCCTGGGCCGGCTCCTCCTACCGGCGCGGCGGCTACGGGACCCGGATGGCGGCGGCCGACACCGAGAGCGCCCGCCGGGTCTTCGTCGACCGGTTCGGGAAGCCGGAGCGGACCTTCGTGCACGGCCAGTCCTGGGGCGGCAACGTGGCCGCCAAGGTCGCGGAGACGTACGGCACGGAGCCGGGGGCGTACGACGGGGTGCTGCTGACCAACGGCGTCCTGGGCGGCGGTTCGCGCGGCTACGACTACCGGGTCGACCTGCGCGTGGTCTACCAGCACTACTGCGGCAACCACCCGCGCCCCACCGAGCCGCGGTACCCCCTGTGGCAGGGGCTGCGCCCGGGCTCCACAATGACGTCCACCGGGCTGCGCGCCCGGCTGCGCGAGTGCACGGGGTTCGACGCCGACCCGGCCGCGCGGACCGCGCTCCAGCAGCGCAACCTCGACGACATCCTGGCCGTCACCGGGGTCCCGGAGCGGTCCCTGGAGTCGCATCTGCGGTTCGCGACGTTCACCTTCCGCGACATCGTCACGACCCGGCTGGACGGACGTAACCCCTTCTCCAACCAGGGTGTGCGGTACGCCGGTTCGCACGACGACCGGGCGCTGAACGCGGGCGTGGAACGGTTCTCGGCGGACCCGGCCGCGCTCCGGGACCTCTCCTGGGACAGCGATCTCACCGGGCGGGTGGCGCTGCCCGTCCTCACCCTGCACGCGATCGAGGACCCCACGGCGTTCGTCGAGCACGAGTCCGCCTACCGGGCCACGCTGCGGGGCGCGGGGCGGGAGCACCGGCTCGTGCAGACCTTCACCCGGGAGAGCGAGCACAGCGGGCTGAGCGACGCGGAGTACGCCAACTCCATCGCGGCTCTGGACCGTTGGGCCCGCACCGGGCACCGGCCCACCCCGCGCTCGCTGGCCGCGTCGTGCGCCGCGTTCGACCGGACGTACGGCACGGGCTGCTTCTACGATCCGGCGTTCCGGCCGTCCCCGTACGCCTCCCGGGTGCTGCCCCGGCCCGGCGGGCTCGGCTGGCCCGCCATGACCGCCGCGCAGGAGCGGGCCTGGGGCCGGATCGACGGGGTGGGCATCGCCCCCTGACCGGCGGGCCGCGCGTTCGGCCGGCGCGCCCCGACCGGTGTCCGGCCGCCCGATCGGCGTCAGGCCGTCTTCGCGTCCCGCAGCAGCTCCTCGATCCGGGACAGCTCGTCCGGGCCGAACTCCAGATTCCGGACGGCCTCGACGCTGTTCTCCAGCTGGGCGACGCTGCTCGCGCCGACGACGGCGGAGGTGAGCCGGCCGCCGCGCAGCACCCACGCCAGGGCCAGCTGCGCGAGCGACTGGCCGCGCTCCTTCGCCAGGGCGTCCAGCGCGCGCAGCCGCTCCACCAGGCGCGGGGTGACGGCGTCGGGGGTCAGGAAGGGGCTGTCCCCCGCCGCCCGGGACCCGGCCGGAATGCCGTCGAGGTAGCGGTCGGTCAGGATGCCCTGCTCCAGCGGCGAGTACGCGATGGAACCGGCGCCCAGCTCGTCGAGGACGTCCGGCAGTCCGTCGTCCTCGATCCGGCGGTCGAGCATCGAGTAGCGGGGCTGGTGGATGAGCAGCGGGGTGCCGAGGTCCTTCAGGATCGCGGCGGCCTCGCGGGTCTGCGCGGCGGAGTAGTTGGACAGCCCGGCGTACAGCGCCTTGCCCTGCCGTACGGCGGTGTCCAGCGCGCCCATCGTCTCTTCGAGGGGAGTCTCGGGGTCGGGCCGGTGGGAGTAGAAGATGTCGACGTACTCCACACCGAGGCGCTTCAGGCTCTGGTCGAGGGAGGAACGCAGATACTTGCGCGAGCCCCACTCCCCGTACGGCCCGTCCCACATGTGGTAGCCGGCCTTGGTGGAGATGACGATCTCGTCGCGCAGGCGGGCGAAGTCGGTCGCCAGGGCGCGGCCCAGGGTCTCTTCGGCGGAGCCGGGCGGCGGGCCGTAGTTGTTGGCCAGGTCGAAGTGGGTGATGCCGAGGTCGAAGGCGCGGCGCAGGATCGCGCCCTGCGTCTCGGGCGTCCTGTCGCCCCCGAAGTTGTGCCAGAGGCCGAGGGAAAGCGCGGGCAGCAGTAGACCGCTGCGGCCGGTGCGCCGGTAGGGCATGGCGGAGTAGCGGTCGGCGGACGGCAGGTACATGCGAAAGGCTCCGCGGGGAGAGGGCCGGGGGACACGCCCAGGCTTCCGCAAATGGATCCAGCGGTCCAACAGGAGATTCCGCTCGGATTCATCGCCTAGATTGCTCAATCATGGAATTGCGTCAGCTGGAGCACTTCGTCGCCGTGGCGGAGGAGCAGCACTTCACCCGCGCCGCCGAGCGCCTTGCCGTCTCGCAGTCCGGGCTCTCCGCCTCCGTACGGGCGCTGGAACAGGAGCTGCGGACCCCGTTGTTCAGCCGCACCACGCGCACGGTCCGGCTCACCGAGGCGGGGCGGGCGCTGCTGGTGGAGGCGGAGCGCACGCTGGCGGGCGCGCGGGCGGCGCGGGACGCGGTCGACGCCGTACGGGGGCTGCTGCGCGGGACGCTGACGGTGGGGGTCGAGCAGTGTGTGGCGGGGGTGAGCCCGGCGCGGCTGCTGGCGGCGTTCCACCGGGAGCATCCGCAGATGGAGCTGCGGCTGCGGCAGGAGGGCACCAGCAGCCTGCTGGACGGGGTGGCGGGCGGCCGCCTCGATCTGGCGTTCGCGGCCACGGTCGGTCCGGCGGAGTGGCGCGGGGAGCTGGTGCCGCTGGCCCGGGAGCCGATGGTGCTGCTGTGCGCGGCGGGGCACGCGTTCGCCGGGCGGCCGGAGGTGGGGTGGGAGGAGCTGCCGGGGGCGTCGTTCATCGACTTCCATCCGGACTGGGGTCCCCGGCGGGCCGCCGACGAGGCGTTCGCGGCGGCGGGGGTGCGGCGGACCGTGGGCCTTGAGGTCAACGATGTGCACAGCCTGCTGGAGTTGGTGCAGGAGGGGCTGGGGATCGCGGTGGTGCCGCACCACTTCTCCCGCAAGCCGGAGGCGGCCCGGCTGGTCGCGGTGGAGCTGGCGGGTGCGTACCGGCCGGTGTACGAGAGCGTGGTGGTGCTTCCTGCGGCACGGAGTCTGAGCCCGGGGGCGCGGGCGCTGATGCGGCTGGTGCGGGAGGACCCGGTACGGGAGCCGGGGGTGGGCTGATCCCTTCAGGGGCTCGGCCCACCCCCGTACGCCTCAGTCCTCGTGGCCCAGCTGGAGGTCCCGTTCCGTGCGGCCGCCGCCCGCGACCTGGAGGACGGTGGCGACCGGCGGGTATCCGGCGGCGATCACCGTGTACTCGCCGGACGACAGATCGACGAACCGGAACGAGCCGTCGGGCCCGGTGGTGAGGGTGTCCACCACATTGCCCGCCGCATCGAGCAGGGTGACCCGGGCGTCCTCGACGGGGCGTCCGCCGGTGGCCCGGACGACGCCGCGCAGGACGGCCCCGCCCGCCAGCTCGATGTCCTGCCGGGTCTCGCGGGCGGCCTGCACGCTGACCGGGAGGGCGGCGGGGCGGAAGGCGGGGGCGCTGGCGGCCAGCGTGTACTCGCCGGCGACCAGTTCGCCGATGACATAGCCGCCCTCCCGCCCGGTGCGGGTCGAGGCGACGACCTCGCCGCGTACGTCGGTGAGGGTGACGGCCGCCTCGCGTACGGGGGCGCCGTCGGGGGTGAGGACGGATCCGGCGAGGCGTCCTGCGCCGCCGAGCACCACGTCCAGCTCGACGGGGCGCTCGCCCACGGTGACGCTGACGGCCTGCGGCTGGTGGCCGCCCGCCGCGGCGATCAGGACGTACGAGCCGGCGCCGGGGACGCTCAGCGCGTACCGCCCGTCCTCGCCGCTGGCCCCGCGCCCGACCTGCTGTCCCTGGACGTCGATGAGGGTGAGGGCGGCGCGGGGGACGGTCGTGCCGTCGGGGTGCTGGACGCTGCCGTGGACCGGGACCCCGGAGAGGTAACCGGCGGCCGGGCGGCCGGAGTCGGCGCGGGCGGCGGGGATCTGCGTGGTCTCGGCGGCGGCTTCCGGGCTGTGGTGGGACACCAGCGGTTTCTCCTTGAGGAAGAAGGCGAGGATCAGGCCGAGCACGAGCACCGGCACGAGGTAGAGGAAGATGCGCGGCATCGCGTCGACGTACGCCTGGATGTAGGCGTCGCGCAGCGCGGGTTCCATCGCGTGGACGATCTGCGGGGTGATCGACTCCGGGTCCGGCAGCTCCGCGCCGGCCGGCAGGCGGACGCCGAGGGCGTCGGAGAGCCGCCCGGCGAACAGGGTGCCGAAGATCGCCGCGCCGACGCTGCCGCCGATCTGCCGGAAGTAGTTGTTGGCGCTGGTGGCGGTGCCGAGGTCCGAGGGGCGTACGGAGTTCTGCACGGCGAGCACCAGGACGGACATGACCAGGCCGATGCCGATGCCGAGGACGGCCTGGTAGAAGCTGTACGCCAGCGGGGAGGTGTCCGCCTCCAGCAGGGACAGCAGCCCCATGCCGACCACCGAGACGGCGCTGCCGACGATCGGGTAGATCCGGTAGCGGCCGGTGCGGGTGATGAGCTGGCCGGAGACGACGGACCCGCCGACGATGCCCATCATCATCGGGAGCATCAGCAGCCCGGACTCGGTGGCGCTGACCCCGTCGACCATCTGGAGATAGGTGGGGAGGTAGCTGGCGGCCCCGAAGAGCGCGATGCCGACGACCGCGCCGACCAGGCCGGTGACGTTGAAGACGGAGTCGCGGAACAGCCGCAGCGGAATGATCGGTTCTGCGGCCCGGTGTTCGGCGACGACGAAGAGCGCCGTCGTGACGACCGCGCCCGCCGAGAGGCCGAGGATGGTGCGCGAGCCCCAGGCGTACTCGGTGCCGCCCCAGCTGGTGACCAGCACCAGACAGGTGGAGGCGACGGCGAGGAGCACCGCGCCCAGGACGTCGAGGCGGGGCCGGACGGCGGGCCTGGGCAGCTTGAGGACGACCGCGATGACGGCCAGGGTGACCAGGCCGAAGGGGACGTTGATGTAGAAGCACCAGCGCCAGGAGGCGTGGTCGGTGAAGAACCCGCCGAGCAGGGGTCCGGCGACCGAGGCGAGGCCGAAGACCGCGCCGATGAGGCCCATGTAGCGGCCGCGCTCCCTGGCAGGAACGATGTCCGCGATGATCGCCTGGACGCCGATCATGAGGCCGCCGCCACCGACGCCCTGGAGGGCGCGGAAGGCGATCAGCTCGTCCATGGTGCGCGACCAGCCCGCCAGCGCGGAGCCGATGATGAAGACGACGATGGCGAACTGGAAGACGCCCTTGCGGCCGAAGAGGTCGCCGAGCTTGCCGTAGAGCGGCAGGACGATCGTGGAGGCGAGGAGGTAGGCGGTGACCGCCCAGGACATCTTCTCCAGGCCGTGCAGCTCACCGACGATCTTCGGCAGGGCGGTGGCGACGATCATCTGGTCGAGCGCCGCGAGCAGCAGGGTGAGCATCAGCCCGAGGAAGACCATGCGGACCTTGCGGGGGCTGATCTCCGCCGCGTCCGGGCCGGATCCGGGTCCGGCCGGTGGGGGTGGCGGAAGCGGTGCGGTGGGGGCTCCGGCGCCCGCCGCCGTGCCGTCCGGTGGCGTGCCGTCGGGCCCCAGGCCGTCCGGCTCGTCCTTCACCAGCGTGATACCGCCCACCACGTAACGCTCCCCTCGTCGCACCTGCGCCGCCCATTTCTCGCATCGCGCGGCAAGGCGGGGCAAACGTGACGAGGGGCGTACACGGCGCGCACAAAGGGCTTATGCGCCGGTGGGAGCCACTACGGCGCGCAACCGGCCGCCCCGGAAAACCACCCGTTCCGGTGAGGCCGGCCGCGCTCGTGGAGGTCGGATCGTCGACCTCCGGTGTGGTGAAAGGGAGTTACCGCTCGAGCTACTTCTCGAGCTGCTTCTCGAGTTACTTCTCGACCTCGGTGGCGAGGTTCTGGAGGAGCTCGTCGTAGATCCGGCCGAGGCCCTTGGGTGCGAAGGTCCGCTCGAAGAACCCGCCGATGCCGCCCGCGCCGTCCCAGACCGTGGTCACGACGGCCTTGGACTTTCCCTCACCGGCCGGGGTGACGGTCCAGGTGGTGACCATGGAGGAGTTGCGGTCCTTCTCGACGAGCTGCCCGTCGGTCGGCTCGCTGACCTCCAGCAGGCAGTCACGGACGCGCTTGCTGGTCGCCTGGAGCTTCCAGTGGACGAGGGTGCCCTCGCCGTCGCCGCCCTCCCGGATCTCGTACTCGCTGAAGTGCTCGGTCAGCACCTTGCCGCGGACGTCCTTGTAATCGGCCAGCGCGTCGAACACCGCCTCTGCGTCCGCCGCGATGATCCGCTCCGTGGTGGCCTCGACCTGCGCCATGGCTGTTCCTCCAGCACTCGGTTTGTTCGGTGGGTGAGCTGAGCCAACCACCTCGGGCACAACCGCTCAAAATCGGGGCCGGAAGGGGATCAGGGGCAGCGGGCCGCGAGGACGCAGAACTCGTTGTCCTCCGGGTCGGCGAGGACGACCCAGCTCTCGTCGCCCTGACCGACGTCGGCACGGCGGGCGCCCAGGTCGAGCAGTCGGCGGACCTCCTCGTCCTGCTCCCGGTCGGTGGGATTGACGTCGATGTGGAGCCGGTTCTTGACGGTCTTGCCCTCGGGCACGCGCGCGAAGGTCAGCACCGGCGGCACGGGGCCGAGGCGGTCCCTGCCCTCGGGCACCGCGGGCGAGCCGATGGTGACGACACCCCCGTCCTCGTCCTCTCGCAGCACCTCGTAGTCGAGGACCGAGCACCAGAAACGGGCGAGGACGACGGGGTCGGCGCAGTCGATCGCGAGTTCGGTGAACTTGCCGGCCATGGTCGGGACCTCCCGGTCACGTAGCGGGTCGTGCGGAGGAACCCACGCTAGTGGTGGAGTCGCCCCGCACGATCAAGGGAACAAGTGTTCTATTCTTCGGTCAGTGCTACCGAGGAGGCGTCCATGCGCTGGGACAATCTGGTCGAGAACAGCTCGACGACCGGGAACAGCGCGCTCTTCGCCGCGGACGCGGTGACCACGCGCACGTTCGACACACCTGAATTCCGAGGAATCACCTTCCACGAGATCCGGGCCCGTTCGATCCTGAACCGGGTGCCCGGGGCCTCGCGGATGCCGTTCGAATGGACGGTGAACCCGTACCGGGGCTGTACGCACGCCTGTGTGTACTGCTTCGCGCGCAAGACCCACAGCTATCTGGATCTGGACACCGGCATCGGCTTCGACTCCCAGATCGTCGTCAAGATCAACGCCGCCGAACTGCTCCAGCGGGAGCTGGCCTCCCGGCACTGGCGGGGCGAGCACATCGCGATGGGCACGAACGTCGACTGTTACCAGCGGGCGGAGGGCCGCTATCGGCTCATGCCGGGCATCATCACCGCCCTGCGCGACCGCGCCAACCCCTTCTCCATCCTGACGAAGGGCACGCTGATCCTGCGGGACCTCGAGCTGCTGCGGCAGGCCGCGGAGGTCGCCGAGATCGGCGTATCGGTCTCCGTGGGCTTCATCGACCGGGAACTGTGGCGGACGGTCGAGCCGGGCACGCCCTCCCCCGAACGCCGGCTGGACGTGGTGCGCGCGCTCACCGACGCGGGGATCGGCTGCTCGGTCCTGATGGCCCCGGTCATCCCGTTCCTCGGCGACCGCCCGGAGCAGTTGCGCGCCACCGTCGCGGCCGTCGCGGAGGCGGGAGCGGCCTCGGTGACTCCGCTGGTGCTGCATCTGCGCCCCGGCGCGCGCGAGTGGTACCTGCACTGGCTGGGGCAGCACCATCCGCGTCTGGTGGAGCGCTACGAGCGGATGTACGCGGACGGGGCGTACGCCCCCACCTGGTACCAGCGCCGGATCACCCGTCAGGTGCACGAGCTGGCGGATGAGTTCGGGATCGGCCCGGCGCACCGGGGCGAGGCCCGGCGGATCGGCCCGGATCCCACGTCGGCACCGGCGCTCGCGCCGGAGCCGGGCCCGACCCAGCTGACCCTGCTGTGAGGCGAAGAGGCGGAGAGGCGGAGAGGCGGTGAGGCGGTGAGTCCATGAGGCCGCCCGTGGGGCCGATGGCGTGACCGTACGGGTCGACTCCGCGCGGAACAGGCCCTTCCGCCGGGGAATTCGGGGAGCATGCGGCGGGGACCGGTGATCCGGCGCCGCGTCCCGCCACCCCGGGAGGCCCCATGACGAAACGTGCAGGAATTCTGGTCGCCGTCGGTGCGACCGTCGCCGGTCTGCTGACCGCCGCGCCCGCGCCGGCCGCCGCCACCGCGGCGAGCACACCGCCCGCCCCGAAACTGAAGTGGACCGACTGTCCGACCGAGAGCTATCCGACGCTCCAGTGCGCGAAGGTCCGTGCCCCGCTGGACCACCGCCGCCCGTCGGGCCGTCAGGTGACGCTCGCGCTGTCCCGGGTCCCGCACACCGCGAAGACCTTCCAGGGCCCGCTACTGGTCAACCCGGGCGGTCCGGGCGGCAGCGGCCTGTCGATGGCCGGGTTCGTGGCGTCCTCGCTGCCGAAGAAGGTCGCCGCCCAGTACGACGTGATCGGCTTCGACCCGCGCGGCGTCGGCAAGAGCACCCCGGCGCTGAACTGCCTGCCCGGGCACTTCGATCCGGTGCGCCCGGACTCGGTGCCCGACTCCTACCGCTCGGAGCGGATCAACCGCGACCGGGCGGAGTCGTTCGCCACGGCCTGCGGGGAGAAGCACGGCGACGTACTGCCGTACATGGACACGGTCAGCGCCGCCAAGGACCTCGACGTGATCCGCCGCGCACTGGGCTCCCGGCAGATCAACTACTTCGGCTACTCCTACGGCACCTACCTCGGCGCGGTCTACGCCAAGCTGTACCCGGAGCGCGTGCGCCGCCTGGTCCTGGACTCGGTCGTCGACCCGGACGACGTCTGGTACGAGGGCAACCTCGGCCAGGACTACGCCTTCGACGACCGCCACAAGGCGTTCGCCGCCTGGGTCGCGAAGAACGACGCCGCGTACGGTCTCGGCACCGACCCGGCGGCGGTCGAGGCCGCCTGGTACCGGATGCGGGCGGACGTGGCACGGGAGCCCGCGGGCGGCACGGTCGGCGCGAGCGAGCTGGAGGACACCTTCATCCCCGGCGGGTACTACAACGGCTACTGGCCCTACCTCGCCGAGGCGTTCGCCGCGTACGTGAAGAACCGGGACACCGAGGCGCTGGTCGAGGTGTACGAGAACTTCGGCGCGGTCGACGCCGACGGCGACAACGGCTACTCGGTCTACACCGCCGTCCAGTGCCGCGACGCCGGCTGGCCGGAGCACTGGAGCACCTGGCGCAACGACAGCCGCCGGATCCACAAGAAGGCGCCGTTCATGACCTGGAACAACACCTGGTACAACGCGCCGTGCGCGAACTGGCCGGTGGCGCCGCTGCGGCCGGTCCCGGTGAACAACCGCCAGCTGCCCCCGGCGCTCATCCTCCAGGCCACGGACGACGCGGCGACCCCGTACGGCGGCGCGGTCAGCATGCACCGCAAGCTCAAGGGCTCCAGCCTCGTCGTGGAGGAGGGCGGCGGCAACCACGGCATCACGCTGAGCGGCAACGACTGCCTGGACGAGCACCTGACGGCCTATCTGACCGACGGAACGGTGCCGCGCGGCCGGGGCGAGGCGGACGCGGTCTGCGCCGCCCTCCCGGACCCGAAGCCGCTGCCCGCCGAGAAGGCGGCGGCCCAGTCGGTGGACAACAGCAAGGGCAGCCGCCTGCACGGCCTGCTCGGCTTCCGCCGCTGAGCCCGACGGGCCCGCCCCCGGCCGCCCGGCCGGGGGCGGGCCCGCCCGAAAACAGGGCGCGCGCCGCATGGGTCGCACGCGAGGATGGCCCGGCATGAGGCACTCCACCACTCCCCCGCACCCGTCCACGCCCGCGCCCGCGCCCGGCATCACGATCCGCGACATGCGGATGGAGGACTGCGAGGCGGTCGCCACGATCCGGGTGCGCGGCTGGCAGCACGCGTACCGGGGCATGATTCCGGGGCCGTATCTGGACGCGATGGACATCGGCCGCGAGACCGAGCGGCGACGCGCGTACCTCGCCGAACGCGGCGAGGCCGTCAATGTGGTGGCGCAGCGCCCCGACGGCGCGGTGACCGGTTGGGCCTGCACCGGCCCGTACCGCGCGGACGGCCGTCGCCTCGCCCGGTGCGAGCTGTACGCGATCTACGTCCTGCCCGAGCACATCGGGACCGGGACCGGCCGCGCCCTGCTGGCCGAGCTGACGGACCGCGCCGCAGCCGTCGGCTTTCCCCACATGGCGCTCTGGGTGCTCCGCGACAACGCGGCGGCGCGCAGGTTCTACGAGCGAGCCGGGTTCCGGCCGGACGGGGCCGAGGAGGACTTCGAGGCGGGCGGGGCCATGGTGCCCGAGGTGCGCTACGTCCGCCGGCTCAGCCCTCCGGCAGCCGGCTGAGCGCCTCCTCCGCAGCCCTGCCCAGGCGGGGGTGCGGGAGTGCCGCCGTGAGGACCGGCCTGGCTCGGTCGTCGCCGAGCTGCCCGAGCCCCTCGACGCAGGCGAGCGCCACCCGCCAGTGCGGTTCCCCCGGGGCCAGCAGCCCCTGGAGGGTGGTGACCAGGGCCGGGACCGACTCGGGGGCCCGCAGGTCGGTCAGCAGGCGCACCGGGTGCAGCGCGTAGGCGGTGCGCAGCGCGTTGGTGGCGAGGGCGGCGGCCGCCCTCGGGGTGCGGGGGTCGTTCAGCCGGGCCAGGGCGTGGGCGGCGGACACGCAGCGTTCGGGGTCGCGGTGGTTGAGCAGCAGCACCAGCGCCTCGAAGGCCCGCCGGTCGCCCGCGCAGCCGAGCCGGAAGGCGGCCATCTCGCGGGCCCACAGGGGGCGGTGCGGCTCCACGAGGACCCGGGCCAGCTCCTCGGGGTCCTCGGCGGCGACGAGCCGGGCGTACTGCGGCGACCCGGCCGCCTCGGGCTCCAGCCGGTCCATGAGTGAACGGAACTCCTCATCCATGACGCTCAGCGTATCGACGGGCACGCTCCGTACGGGTCGGCATCGAGGAGTTCATGTGGTCCAGGGCACAAGGATCCAGGGGTGGCGCGCTCGTTACTCGCCGGTTAGTCTCATCTGAGCGGGAACACACTCCCCGCAGCTCCGGTGGCCTGGTGACGCAGCCACCCGGAGTGCTTGTCGGTTCGGCAGTTCTCAGTGCGACGCGACTCCGGGACAGAGTCCGTCACCCCTCACGGCCGGGCGCGCCTCTCGCGCGTCGGCCCCGTGCTCCACGACACGCAGCTTCCGTACGCCACGCGCCGCTCCCTCATCGCCGCGCGTTCCGTGCTCCCACAGTCGTCACTCACCCTGGAGTCCCGTGATGGACACCCCTCTCTCCACCATCGCCGTCGTCGGCCTCGGCACCATGGGCACCGGCATCGCCGAGGTCCTGGCCCTGGCGGGCCGCGAGGTCATCGGCATCGACATCAGCGAGGCGGCCGCCCTGGCCGCCGTCGCCTCCCTCGAAGCGTCCACCGCACGGGCCGTGGGCCGTGGACGGATCACCGAGCAGGAGCGCAGCGACGCCCTCGCCCGGTTCCGTACCTCCGACGACCTGCGCACCGCCGCCGATGCCGAGCTGGTCGTCGAGGTGGTGCCGGAGACGTACGAGATCAAGCAGCAGGTGTTCCGGGAGCTCGACGCGATCGTCTCCCCCACCGCGATCCTGGCGACCGGCACCAACGCCCTGTCGGTGACCCGGCTGGCCGCCGAGTCCCAGCACCCCGAGCGCGTCCTCGGCCTGCACTTCTTCAACCCGGCGCCCGCGATGAAGCTGGTCGAGGTGGTCTCCTCGGTGCTGACCGCGCCGCCCGCCGTCGAGGCCGTCACCAAGCTGGCCCGCGAGCTCGGCAAGGAGCCCGTCGCGGTCGGCGACCGGCCCGGGTTCGTCGCGGACGGGCTGCTCTTCGGCTATCTCAACCAGGCCGCCGCGATGTACGAGGCGAACTACGCCTCCCGTGAGGACATCGACGCGGCGATGAAGCTGGGCTGCGGGCTGCCGATGGGCCCGCTCGCCCTGCTGGACCTGATCGGCATCGACACCGCCCGCACGGTCCTGGAGGCCATGTACGCCGAGTCCCACGACCGGCTGCACGCCCCGGCCCCGGTCCTCGGGCAGCTGAGCAGCGCGGGCCTGACCGGTCGCAAGGCCGGGCGCGGCTTCTACACGTACGACGCGCCGGGCGGTCAGACCGTGGTGCCCGACGCGCTGACCCCGGCGGCCGACACCGCCTCCGGGGCGGGGCGCGAGGTGGCGTCCGTGGGCGTCGCGGGCTCCGGCACGATGGCGTCCGGGATCGCGGAGGTCTTCGCGAAGGCCGGGTACGGCGTGGTGCTGGCGGCCAGGACCCAGGAGAAGGCCGACGTCGCCAAGGGCCGGATCGCGAAGTCGCTGGAGCGCTCGGTGACCAAGGGGCGGCTCACCGCCGAGGCCCGGGACGAGACGCTGGCCCGGATCACGGCGGCCGGTTCGCTGGACGCGTTCGCCGAGGTCGACCTCGCCGTCGAGGCGGTCGCCGAGGACCTGGAGATCAAGCGGCAGCTGTTCGCCACGCTGGACAAGGTCTGCCGGCCGGGCGCGGTGCTCGCCACCACCACCTCCTCGCTGCCGGTCGTCGCCATCGCCCGGGCGACCGCGCGCCCCGAGGACGTCATCGGGATGCACTTCTTCAACCCGGCGCCCGCGATGAAGCTGGTCGAGGTCGTCCGCACGGTCCTGACCGCCGACGATGTGCACGCCACGGTTCGCGTGGTGTGCGCGAAGATCCGCAAGCACCCGGTGGACTGCGGCGACCGGGCCGGGTTCATCGTGAACGCGCTGCTGTTCCCGTACCTCAACAACGCGATCAAGATGGTCGAGGAGCACTACGCCTCGCTGGACGACATCGACGCGGCGATGAAGCTGGGCGGCGGCTACCCGATGGGCCCGTTCGAACTGCTCGACGTGGTCGGTCTCGACGTCTCGCTGGCCATCGAGAAGGTGCTGCACAAGGAGTTCCGCGACCCGGGCCTGGCGCCCGCGCCGCTGCTGGAGCACCTGGTCGCCGCGGGCTGCCTCGGCCGCAAGACGGGCCGTGGCTTCCGCGAATATGCCCGTCGCTGACCCGGGAGCCGGGTGGGGCGGGCTGCTGGGACCCTCCGGCGGCCCGCCCCCGCAGGCGCGCTCTCCTGCACCGATGCGTTACGTTCATGCCATGTCCCAGCCCGCCAAGTCACCCCGTGCCACCGCCGCGACCGACGCCCCGGAGACCACCACCGCGGGGACGCGCGCCGCCGCCCAACGGCTCAAGATGCGCCGCGAACTGGCCGCCGCCGCGATGGAGCTCTTCGCCACGAAGGGCTACGAGGCGACCACCGTCGACGAGATCGCGGGTGCCGCGGGCGTCGCCCGGCGAACCTTTTTCCGCCACTTCCGCTCCAAGGAAGAGGCCATCTTCCCGGACCACGACGACACCCTCGTCAGGGCCGAGGCCGTCCTCAACGCCGCCCCCGCGCACGAGCACCCGCTCGACACCGTCTGCCGCGGCATCAAGGAAGTCATGAAGATGTACGCGGCCAAGCCCGCCGTCTCCGTGGCCCGCTACAAACTGACCCGTGAGGTACCGACCCTCCGGGAGGCCGAGATCGCGTCGGTGGCCCGCTACGAGCGGCTGTTCACGCGCTATCTCCTGGGCCACTTCGACGAGCGCGACCACCATGTGGGCAATGACGACCCACTGCTCGCGGAGGTCGCCGCGTCGGCCGTGGTCACCGCGCACAACCATGTGCTGCGCCGCTGGCTGCGGGCGGGCGGTCAGGGCGACGTGGAGGCCCAGCTCGACCGCGCCTTCGCCATCGTGCGCGACACCTTCGGCACGGGCATCGGAGCGGGCCGGACGGCCGGCGCCGAGCCCGAGCGGGCGGCCCCGGCCGCGACGGTGGCCGCGGACGGCGAGGTCCTCGTCGCGGTGGCGCGCACCGACGCCCCGCTGGACGAGGTCATGCGGACGATCCAGCAGGCACTGAAGGACCGCTGAGGTCTTCAGGGGCCTTCATCTTCAGGGGCCTTCAAGGGTCGGCCCGTAAACCCGTTCGCGGCGGCCGGGGGCCCGTGGTTCGGTTCGCCCATGCGAACTGATGACGTGGATGACGTACGCGACCTGTACGACCGCACGATGCGCGAGCACGCCCGTCCCGACGGGCCGGGCGTGCGGGTCGAGCGCGCCGGGCCCGTCGTACGCCAGGTGGGCGGGCCCGACGACTGGAACGGCGTCGTCTGGTCGGACCCGGGCCTGGACGCCCCCGGGGCCGACGCGGCGATCGAGGCCCAGATCGAGCACTGCGCCGCGCACGGCCTCGAGGAGTTCGAGTGGAAGCTCTACTCCCATGACCGGCCCGCCGACCTGGGCGACCGGCTGCGAGCGGCCGGATTCGTGCCGGATCCGCCGGAGACCCTGCTGGTCGCCCCGGTCGAGGCGCTGACCGCCCGGCCGGGCTCCGGGCCGCCCGACGGCGTCACGCTGCGCCCCGTGACGGATGCGGCGGGTGCGGAGCTGATGGCGCTGGCCCATGAGCGGGCGTTCGGCACGGACGGCACCCGCCTCCTGCGCCAGATCGTGAAGCGGCTGGAGGAGGCCCCCGACGACTTCGTGGCAGTCATGGCGCTGGCCGGCGGGGAGCCGGTCAGCTCGGCCCGGATGGAGCTGTACCCGGGCACGGGCTTCGCGGGGCTCTGGGGCGGCGGCACGGTCGCGGAGTGGCGGGGCAGGGGCGTGTACCGGGCGCTGGTCTCGTACCGGGCACGGATCGCCGCCGAGCGCGGCTACCGCTACCTCCAGGTCGACGCGAGCGACATGTCGGCCCCGATCCTGGCCCGGCTCGGCTTCACGGCGCTCGGCACGACGACGCCGTATGTGTACCGCGCGGCCCGGTAACCGCCTGCCAGCAGGACAGAACGTCCCGTAACACCCATCGTGTTGCTCATGCGTGCCCACGGGATGACAAGTGAGAGAAATTGTTGGCACTGGGTGCCTTGTCAGGTGTCACGGAGTGCCATACGTTGAAGGTGTCCGGGCGGCCGGCGTGCTGAGACCTCACACGTACGCCGGCTGTCCCCGCAACCACCGTGCTGCGCGCCCGGACGCCTGCGTCACAGGCACCCTTCTGCTCCACCCGAGCAAAGCCGAAGCTCCACTCGCCGAACCGACGGCAAACACCTCCACACCGCACCGTTCCCCTGCCAGCAGGGCCCCTCAAGCGTTCCCTCGACGCCGCATCACCGGAGGCAACACCGTGAAGGAAATCCTGGACGCGATCCAATCGCAGGACAGCACGGCCGCGGACTTCGCGGCCCTGCCCCTCCCCGAGTCCTACCGCGCGATCACCGTGCACAAGGACGAGGCGGAGATGTTCGCGGGGCTCGAATCCCGTGACAAGGACCCCCGCAAGTCGCTCCACCTGGACGAGGTCCCGGTCCCCGAACTCGGCCCCGGCGAGGCCCTCGTCGCCGTGATGGCCAGCTCGGTGAACTACAACTCCGTCTGGACCTCGATCTTCGAGCCGGTGTCCACCTTCGGCTTCCTGGAGCGCTACGGCAGGCTCAGCGAGCTGACCAAGCGCCACGACCTGCCGTACCACGTCATCGGCTCCGACCTCGCGGGCGTCGTCCTGCGCACCGGTCCCGGCGTCAACGCCTGGAACCCGGGCGACGAGGTCGTCGCGCACTGCCTCTCGGTCGAACTGGAGTCCTCCGACGGGCACAACGACACGATGCTCGACCCCGAGCAGCGGATCTGGGGCTTCGAGACCAACTTCGGCGGGCTCGCCGAGATCGCCCTCGTCAAGTCCAACCAGCTGATGCCCAAGCCCCAGCACCTCAGCTGGGAGGAGGCCGCGTCCCCGGGCCTGGTCAACTCGACCGCGTACCGCCAGCTCGTCTCGCGCAACGGCGCGGGCATGAAGCAGGGCGACAACGTGCTGATCTGGGGCGCCAGCGGCGGACTCGGCTCCTACGCCACCCAGTTCGCGCTGGCCGGCGGCGCCAACCCGATCTGTGTCGTCTCCAGCCCGGAGAAGGCCGACATCTGCCGCGCCATGGGCGCGAACGCGGTCATCGACCGCAACGCCGAGGGCTACAGGTTCTGGAAGGACGAGCACACCCAGGACCCCAAGGAATGGAAGCGGCTCGGCAAGCGCATCCGTGAGCTGACCGGCGGCGAGGACGTCGACATCGTCTTCGAGCACCCCGGCCGCGAGACCTTCGGCGCGAGCGTCTACGTCACCCGCAAGGGCGGCACGATCGTCACCTGCGCCTCCACCTCGGGCTACAACCACGAGTACGACAACCGCTACCTGTGGATGTCGCTCAAGAAGATCGTCGGCTCCCACTTCGCCAACTACCGCGAGGCGTGGGAGGCCAACCGCCTGATCGCCAAGGGCAAGATCCACCCGACGCTCTCCAAGGTCTACTCCCTGGAGGACACCGGCCAGGCCGCCCACGACGTCCACCGCAACGCCCACCAGGGCAAGGTCGGCGTCCTGGCCCTGGCGCCCCGCGAAGGGCTCGGCGTGCGCGACCAGGAAATGCGCGAGCAGCACATCGACGCCATCAACCGCTTCCGCAACGTCTGAGGTTCTCCGATGAACGAACGTCAGAAGGACCGGCCCTGGCTCATGCGGACGTACGCCGGTCACTCGACCGCCGAGGCGTCCAACGAGCTGTACCGCCGCAACCTCGCCAAGGGCCAGACGGGTCTCTCGGTCGCCTTCGATCTGCCGACGCAGACCGGATACGACCCGGACCACATTCTCGCCCGCGGCGAGGTGGGCCGCGTCGGTGTTCCCGTCTCGCACCTCGGTGACATGCGGCGGCTGTTCCAGGACATCCCCCTGGAGCAGATGAACACCTCGATGACGATCAACGCGACCGCCATGTGGCTGCTGGCGCTCTACCAGGTGGTCGCGGAGGAGCAGGGGGCCGACCCCGACAAGCTCCAGGGGACGACGCAGAACGACATCGTGAAGGAGTACCTCTCGCGCGGGACGCACGTCTTCCCGCCGGTGCCCTCGCTGCGGCTGACCACCGACATGATCACGTACACGGTCAACCGCATCCCCAAGTGGAACCCGATCAACATCTGCAGCTACCACCTCCAGGAGGCGGGGGCCACCCCGGTCCAGGAGATCGCGTACGCCATGTCGACCGCCATCGCGGTGCTCGACGCGGTCCGCGACTCGGGCCAGGTGCCCGAGGAGAAGTTCGGTGACGTGGTCGCCCGGATCTCGTTCTTCGTGAACGCGGGCGTCCGCTTCATCGAGGAGATGTGCAAGATGCGCGCCTTCGGCCGGATCTGGGACCGCGTCACCCGTGAGCGGTACGGCATCGCCAACGCCAAGCAGCGCCGCTTCCGCTACGGCGTCCAGGTCAACTCCCTCGGGCTGACCGAGGCGCAGCCGGAGAACAACGTCCAGCGCATCGTCCTGGAGATGCTGGCCGTCACCCTCTCCAAGGACGCCCGCGCCCGCGCCGTACAGCTGCCGGCCTGGAACGAGGCGCTGGGCCTGCCCCGGCCCTGGGACCAGCAGTGGTCGCTGCGGATCCAGCAGGTGCTGGCGCACGAGAGCGATCTGCTGGAGTACGAGGACATCTTCGCCGGTTCGCACGTCATCGAGGCCAAGGTGGACTCGCTGGTCGAGGAGTCGCTGGCGGAGATCGACCGTATCCAGCAGATGGGCGGCGCGATGGCGGCCGTCGAGTCCGGCTACCTCAAGTCGGAGCTGGTCTCCTCGCACGCGGCGCGCCGGGCCCGGATCGAGGGCGGCGAGGAGAAGATCGTCGGCGTCAACATCTACGAGACGACCGAGCCCAACCCGCTCACCGCCGACCTCGACGGCGCGATCATGACGGTCGACCCGGAGAACGAGGCACGGGTGGTCGCCGCCCTGCACGAGTGGCGGGACAACCGCGACGAGGCGCGGGCGTCCGAGGCGCTGGCCGCGCTGAAGAAGGCCGCGGCGGGCACCGAGAACATGATGGAGGCCACCGTCGAGTGCGCCCGCGCAGGCGTCACCACCGGCGAGTGGTCCTGGGCGCTGCGGGACGTCTTCGGCGAGTTCCGCGCGCCCACCGGGGTCTCCTCGGCCCCGGTCGCGGTCGCCGCCGAGCCGGGCAGCACGCTCGCCCTGGTCCGCGAGAAGGTCACCCGCACCTCCGCCGACCTGGGCGTGGGGCGGCTGCGCCTGCTGGTCGGCAAGCCGGGCCTGGACGGGCACTCCAACGGCGCCGAGCAGATCGCCGTACGAGCGCGGGACGCCGGGTTCGAAGTGGTCTACCAGGGGATCCGGCTGACCCCCGAGCAGATCACGGACGCGGCGATCGCCGAGGACGTGCACTGCGTGGGGCTGTCCATCCTCTCCGGCTCGCACGCGGAGCTGGTGCCCGACGTGCTGCACCGGCTGCGCGAGGCCGGGGCGCCGGACATCCCGGTGATCGCGGGCGGCATCATCCCGCCGGCCGACGCCGCCGCACTCATCGAAGCCGGTGTGGCCGCCGTCTTCACCCCGAAGGACTTCGGCATCACCGAGATCATCGGCCGTATCGTCGACGAGATCCGGAAAGCGAACAAGCTCGACCCTCTGGAGGTCCCCGCATGACCACGCCCACCCCCTCGGTCAACCGTCTGCGCCCGCGCCGTTCGTGTCTGGCCGTGCCGGGCTCGAACCCGCGCTTCCTGGAGAAGGCCCAGGGCCTCCCGGCCGACCAGGTGTTCCTGGACCTGGAGGACGCCTGCGCGCCGCTCGCCAAGGAGGGCGCGCGCCACCACATCGTGGACGCCCTCAACAACGGTGACTGGAGCGGGAAGACCCGGGTCGTGCGGGTCAACGACTGGACGACGCACTGGACGTACCGGGACGTCATCACGGTCGTCGAGGGCGCGGGCCCGAACCTCGACTGCATCATGCTGCCGAAGGTCCAGGACGCGCAGCAGGTCGTGGCGCTGGACCTGCTGCTGACCCAGATCGAGAAGACGATGGGCTTCGAGGTCGGGAAGATCGGCATCGAGGCGCAGATCGAGAACGCCAAGGGCCTGGTGAACATCGACGACATCGCCGCCGCCTCGCCGCGTCTGGAGACGCTGATCTTCGGCCCGGCCGACTTCATGGCGTCGATCAACATGAAGACCCTGGTCGTCGGCCAGCAGCCGCCCGGCTACCCGGCGGACGCCTACCACTACATCCTGATGCGCATCCTGATGGCGGCCCGTACGCACGACCTCCAGGCGATCGACGGCCCGTTCCTCCAGATCCGTGACGTGGACGCCTACCGCGAGGTGGCCGGCCGCGCCGCCGCCCTCGGCTTCGACGGCAAGTGGGTGCTGCACCCGGGTCAGGTCGACGCGGCCAACGAGGTGTTCTCGCCCTCGCAAGAGGACTACGACCACGCCGAGCTGATCCTCGACGCCTATGACTGGTGCACCTCCGAGGAGGGCGGCAAGAAGGGCTCCGCGATGCTCGGCGACGAGATGATCGACGAGGCCAGCCGCAAGATGGCACTGGTGATCGCGGGCAAGGGCCGCGCCGCCGGAATGCGGCGCACCTCCAAGTTCGAAGCCCCGGAGGCCTGATCATGCAGTTCGGACGCACCTTTGAGGAGTTCGAGGTCGGTGCCGTCTACAAGCACTGGCCCGGAAAGACGGTCACGGAGTACGACGACCACCTCTTCTGCCTGCTGACCATGAATCACCACCCGCTGCACATGGACAGCAATTACGCGGAGAAGACGACCGACTTCGGCAAGAACGTCGTCGTCGGCAACTACATCTATTCGCTGCTGCTCGGCATGTCGGTGCCGGACGTCTCGGGCAAGGCCATCGCCAACCTGGAGGTCGAATCGCTGAAGCACATCGCGCCGACCTTTCACGGCGACACGATCTACGGCGAGACGACCGTGCTGGACAAGACCCCGTCGAAGTCCAAGAACGACCGCGGCATCGTGTACGTGGAGACCAAGGGCTACAAGCAGGACGGCACCGTGGTCTGCGTGTTCCGGCGCAAGGTGATGGTCCCCACCGAGACGTACATCAAGGAGCGCGGCGGGGAGCAGCCCGGCCGCCCGACGCCCGCCAAGTAACTGTGTGAAGCCTTGAAGGCCATCCGCGTGAAGCCACAGGAGAAGCAGCCATGACGCGACTCGCCCAGACCGCCGGTCTGAACGACATCCAGCGGGAAATCCTTGCCACGGTCCGGGATTTCGTCGACAAGGAGATCATTCCGGTCGCGACCCAGCTGGAGCACCGCGACGAGTACCCCACGGAAATCGTCGAGGGGCTCAAGGAACTCGGCCTGTTCGGGCTGATGATCCCCGAGGAGTACGGGGGTCTGGGTGAGTCGCTGCTCACCTACGCGCTGTGCGTGGAGGAGATCGCGCGCGGCTGGATGAGCGTGTCGGGCATCATCAACACGCATTTCATCGTGGCCTACATGCTCAAGCAGCACGGCACCCAGGAGCAGAAGGACACGTTCCTGCCGCGGATGGCGCTCGGCGAGGTCCGGGGCGCGTTCTCGATGTCGGAGCCGGCGCTCGGCTCGGATGTCTCGGCGATCTCGTCGAAGGGCGTCCGGGACGGCGAGGAGTACGTTCTCAACGGCCAGAAGATGTGGCTGACGAACGGCGGAACGTCGAATCTGGTGGCCGTTCTCTGCCGAAGTGACGAAGGCCACCCCGAGGGCACCGCGCCGCACAAGTCGATGACGACCTTCCTCGTCGAGAAGGAACCCGGATTCGGAGAGGTCCGGCCCGGCCTCACCATCCCCGGGAAGATCGACAAGATGGGCTACAAGGGCGTCGACACGACCGAGCTCATCATGGACGACCTGCGCATTCCGGCCAATCGCGTGCTCGGGGGCACGACGGGCCGAGGGTTTTACCAAATGATGGACGGCGTCGAAGTCGGGCGGGTGAATGTCGCCGCGCGTGGTTGCGGTGTCGCGCAGCGTGCATTCGAGCTGGGCGTTTCGTACGCGCAGCAGCGCCACACCTTCGGCAAACCGATCGCCCAGCACCAGGCGATCCAGTTCAAACTGGCCGAAATGGCCACCAAGGTCGAAGCCGCTCATGCGATGATGGTCAATGCGGCACGCAAAAAGGACTCCGGGGAACGAAACGACCTGGAGGCAGGGATGGCGAAGTACCTCGCCTCCGAGTACTGCAAGGAAGTCGTCGAGGACGCCTTCCGTATCCACGGCGGTTACGGCTTCTCCAAGGAGTACGAGATCGAGCGCCTCTACCGC
This sequence comes from Streptomyces sp. NPDC091289, assembly GCF_044757365.1. Lineage (NCBI taxonomy): Bacteria > Bacillati > Actinomycetota > Actinomycetes > Kitasatosporales > Streptomycetaceae > Streptomyces > Streptomyces sp. NPDC091289. The sequence goes on along the minus strand of NZ_JBIVUT010000013.1, from coordinate 144,516 downwards.
GAGGCTCCGATGCTGCTGATCGGTGAAGGTACCGCCGAGATCCAGAAAATGATCATTGGCCGGCGCCTCTTGGAGGAGTACCGATTCCAGGGCTGATTGTCCCTTTCGAGGTGATTTGGTGGCGAAGAACATCACACCGGGTCATCCTCGGCGGGTGCCTTTCCGCCGTCCGACTCGGCTGCTGGCTTGCCCAGTTGCGCCCGGCAACCGATAGCATCGCCGGAAAGCCGCCGTCCCCCGTTGCCAGCGCGGCATCATCCGCTACGAAGGTCATCCATGCCCGACAGCCCTATCTCTGCACCCCGCGGCGGGGTCCGCATCGCCCGCGGAGCATCGCCGTGGCTCCTGCCGACCGTCGCCACCGCAGCCCTCAGCCTGGCCCGCGCCCGCAAGTCGGGGCGCTGGGCGGCAGTGGCTGTGCCCACCACCGCGCTCGCGGCGGGCATGCTGTGGTTCTTCCGTGACCCCGAGCGCGAGATCACTGACGGCCGGGTCATCTCCCCGGCCGACGGTGTGGTGCAGAGCATCATGCCGTGGAAGGACGGGCGCACCCGCGTCGCGATCTTCATGAGCCCGCTCAACGTCCACGTCAACCGCGCGCCGCTGGCGGGCACCGTGACGTCGGTCGAGCACATTCCCGGCGGGTTCGTTCCGGCGTTCAACAAGGAGAGCGAGAACAACGAGCGCGTTGTCTGGCACTTCGACACCGAGCTCGGCGACATCGAGATGGTGCAGATCGCGGGAGCGGTCGCCCGTCGGATCGTGCCGTACCTCCCCGAGGGCACGAAGGTGGAGCAGGGCGAGCGCATCGGCCTGATCCGCTTCGGCTCGCGCGTGGACATCTACCTCCCGGAGGGTATCGATGTCGCGGTCGAGGTCGGTCAGGCCACCACCGCGGGGGTGACTCGAATTGACCGTGATTGATCCTGATACCAAGGCCGGCTGGGTACCGGAGGCCGACGAGGAGAGCGACACCGACGGCACGGAGGACATGCCGCTGTCGATGAGGCTGTCGATAGCGGACACACTCACGCTCGGTAACGCGACGTGCGGGTTCATGGCGGTGTACTTCACCACCACGGGCATTCTGATCCCGCACCTCACGGGCAGCGACGAGACGGGCATGGCCCGGCACTCGGCCGCCACCGCCGTGATCCTCATGCTGATGGCCGCGATCTTCGACCTGTTCGACGGACTCGTGGCGCGCAAGCTGCGCTCCTCGCCGATGGGCGCCGAGCTGGACAACCTCTCGGACCTGATCAGCTTCGGACTCGCGCCGGCCTACTTCGTGCTCGTGTACGGCATGGTCGCCGACGACGCCCATCAGCGGGTGTCGGCACTGGCGGCGATCGTCGTGTTGCTGGCGGTGGTGCTGAGGCTTGCGAGATTCTCCTGCGTGACCTTGAAGGACGGCATGTTCCAGGGCATGCCGAGCCCCTTCGGAGCGCTGACGGTCGTCTCGATCGTGCTCCTGGAGCTGCCCTTCATCCCGACGCTGCTCGCGATCGTCGGCGTGGCCTGGCTGATGGTGAGCCGGGTGGAGTACCCCAAGCCACGCGGCATTCTCGCGGTGGCGATGCTCGGCTGGATCGTGGCCGCGATGGGGCTGCTCGCCGCGTGGGCGTTCGACGCGCCGGGCGGTCAGCTGCTGCTCCAGACGGGCTGCGCGCTCCAGGTGGTGCTCGGCGCGGTGATCCCGCTGTTCGCCACGGCGCGACGGGTGAACACGTTCCGTGACAACCGGCGCGAGGCACGGGCGGCACAGCTGCCGTAGCGGCGGATATACGAAACAGGGCGAGGGCCCGGATGCTCCCCGGCATCCGGGCCCTCGTGCGTTCTCGGCCCGCTCCACAGGCCGGCTCGGTGCCGCATACCACCGCGCGTGCCGGGCCGCCAGAGGCGAAGCCCTCCCGATGGCTGAGAAGTTTCGGCAGCGAGGTGAGTACCGGGTCCCCGTCGCTCCGCCGCACCCGGCTTCTAGAATCACCTCGCAACCGACGCCCGGCCCCTTCCGGCCAGGGCGCGGCGCGGGGACCAGGGGGGTCCGAGATGAAGCTGATGCTGGTGGGGACACGCGTGGTGGCGGTCGCGGCGGCGGGGGTGCTGTTGGCCGGATGCGGTGGGTCGGGGTCGAAGGGCGGGGACGGGCCGGATCCGAAACGCAGCGGAACGGCGAAGCAGGGCGGCCCCGCGACCGACGGCGAGAAGACCGGGGCGACCGGAAAGCCGGACCCGAAGCAGTCCACGCTGCCGGGGGCGCTGCCCAGCGCCTACGACTTCACCCCGAACCCGGCGCGGGTGCCGAAGAACGCGGCCCAGGCCCGGAAGCTGACGCGTAACGCCGCGCTCGGCGAGGCCGACTGGACGGCCGGGATGGTCCGGCACACTCCGTACGAGAGCGGCGGCAGCTGGACCGTGCTCCCGGACTCCTGCGTCTGGACCCGCTCCGCGCTGCCGTCCGGCGTACTGGACAGCTTCACCCGGCGGCTCGACATCCCGGCGCAGGACGGCAAGGGCCGGGTCCAGGGGGCGGTGACCGTGACCGTGCACCGGAGCGAGGCGGGCGCCGACAAGGAGATCAAGGACACCGTCCAGGAGAGCTTCCGCTGCCCGCAGCAGGAGCTGGGCGGCGGGCAGCGCCTCAGCGGTCTGATGTCGCTCCAGTTCGACCAGAAGGACGTGCGCAACGCGGACGCCTCGCTGTTCGAGGCGGGGAAGTACACCGGCCCCGGCTCGGGCGGGGTCCAGGACTATGTGTGGACCAAGTCCCGGATCGGTCCGGTGACGACGGCCGTGTCGGTCAAGGGCGCGAAGGGCTACCAGAACAGCGACCTGCTGCGGATCGCCGCCGAGGGCGGCGCCAAGGTGCTCTACCGCGTCGAGCTGGAACTGAAGTGACCGCGGGCCCGGACGAAAGGCACTGACCCCTGATGGAACCGCTCCGTTCCGCCGATCCGGCACGGATCGCCGGATACCGCATCCTCGGCCGGCTCGGCGCCGGCGGCATGGGCGTGGTGCTGCTCGGCAGGTCGCCCGGCGGCGCGCTGGTGGCGATCAAGCTGATCCGGGCGGAGTACGCCGACGACACCGCCTTCCGGGCCCGCTTCCGGCGGGAGGTCGCGATCGCCCGGCAGGTCCGCAACCGGTGGGCGGTGCCGGTGGTCGACGCCGACACCGAGGCGCCGGCCCCGTGGCTGGCGACCGAGTTCGTGCCGGGGCCCGCCCTGAGCGAGGCGGTGGGCGGCGGGGGGCCGCTGCCGGAGCGCGGGGTGCGGGCGCTGGGCTCGATGCTCGCGGAGGCGCTGGAGGCCGTCCACGCGGCGGGGCTCGTGCACCGGGACGTGAAGCCCGGCAATGTGCTGCTGGGCCTGGACGGGCCCCGGCTGATCGACTTCGGGATCGCGCGGGCCCTGGACGACACCGTCCTCACGGCGACGGACGTCATCGTCGGCTCCCCCGGCTTCCTCTCGCCCGAGCAGGCGCAGGGGCGGCGGATCGGCCCGGCGAGCGATGTCTTCTCGCTGGGCTGCGTCCTGGTGTACGCGGCCACCGGCGGCCGGCCGTTCGGCACCGGCCCGGTGGAGGCGATGCTGTTCCGCACCGTGCACGACCCGGCGGAGCTCGGCGCGGTGCCGCCCGGGCTGCTCCCGGTCGTCGAGGCATGCCTGTCGAAGGACCCCGAGGACCGTCCGTCGGCGGCGGACATCCGGCAGGCGTTCGCCGAGGACGTGTCCGGCGGCAGCTGGCTGCCCGGTCCGGTCACCCACCTGATCGCGGAGCGCTCGGCGCGGATGCTCGCCCTGCCCGACATCGACGCGACGAGCCTGGACGCCGGCTCGGAGGGCGGGCTCCTCGGCGGCCCGGACACGGGCACCGGGACGGCTTCGGGCACGGGCGCCGGTGGGCGGGACACGACCTCCGTCCCGGCGCCGGTCGGCCGGCGTCGCTTCCTCGCATACGTCGCCGGGGGCACGGCCCTCGCGGCGACGGGCGGCACCGCCGCCTGGCTGGTCTCCTCCGGCGACGACAAGGACCCGGGCGGCGAGGGCGAGAAGGACGGGAAGGGGTCGGCCCGCCCGGAGCTGCGCATCGGGCTCCAGGCCGACCTCAGCGGTCCGTCGGCGGCCGTCGGCAAGGGGCAGGACCGGGCGGCGCGGCTCGCGGTGGCGGAGCACAACGCACGGGGGAACGCGCCGTTCACGCTGCGGCTGACGACGGTCGACGACGGGGGCGACGAGGAGCGGGCGAAGGCGGCGGTGCGCCGGTTCGCCGAGGACCCGCTCCTGGTCGCCGCCATCGGCGCGACCGGCACGGACGCGGCCCGGGAGGCGCTGGTCGCGTACGACGAGGCGGCGCTGCCGCTGCTCAGCGTGGTCGACGGGGACATCCGGCACCTGAACCGGATCTTCCTGTGCGCCCGGCCGCGCAACGACATGCAGATGCTGCCGGTGGCCCAGTTCCTCGGGGCGTACGAGATCGATCAGGTCGCGCTGGTCGACGACGGCACCGAGTACGGCCGGCAGACCACCCGCTTCCTCGACACGGGGCTGCGCGGCAACGGTCGCACCGTGTTCGCGGAGACCGTACGGGAGGGCGCGCGCGACCTGGACGCGGAGGCCGAGCGGATCGCCGCGAAGCAGCCGGGGGCGGTGGTGTACGGGGGCGGCTGGCGGGACGCCGGACGGTTCGCGAAGTCGCTGACCCGGGCCGGGTTCCTGGGGCCGAAGATCGGCACCCAGGCCGTGCACGACCCGCGGTTCCTGGCGGAGGCGGGCGAGGACGCGGCGGGCTGGCTGGTCGTCTCGACGGCCGCGGACCCCGCTTCCGTGCCCTCGGTGCACCCGTTCGCCGCCGCCTACCGCAAGCGCTTCGACGGCGCGCCGCCGCTGTTCGCCGCGGAGGCGTACGACGCGGTCGGGCTGATCGCCGCGTGCGCCGAGGGGCTGGGCCGGGAGAAGGTGAGCCGCCAGGACCTGCTGCCCGCGCTGCGGACGACCTCGTACAAGGGGGTGTCCAAGAGCTACGCCTTCGAGTCCGCCAACGGGATGTACACCGGGACGGGGGTCTTCATCTACCGCGTCGAGCGGGGCCGCTTCCGGTACATCGGGATGGACGGCCGGGAGGTCTGACCGGGCTGCCCCGGTCAGACCCCGTCGGACCCCGTCAGGCCTCCGGGCTGGCTCAGGAACCGGGGGTGAAGGACTCGGCCGCCGCGGCGACCTCGGCCGGCCGGACCACCTTCAGGCCGCCGGAGACCTTGGCGTCCGGCTTCATGATGACGCTCTCCCGGGTGGACGGCGCCTTCGGGTCCGAGAAGTCGTGCGACACCCCGAACTCGGTCCCGTACTCCTTGATCGTGAGCAGCGCCTTGTCGATGCCCTCGCGGGTGAGGTCCTTGTCGTCGCACGCCTTCGACAGCGCCTCGCCGAACACGGAGGCCGATGTGTAACCGGCGACGACGCCGTTGTCGAGGACGTCCTTCGGGTACTGGGCGGCGTACTCCTTGGCGAGCTTGGCGGGGCCGTCGCCCGGGTCGCCGATGGGCAGCGTGGAGGAGGCGACGTAGTAGTCCTTGAGCAGGGCGGGGCCCGCCTGGGTCTTCAACAGCTGCGGGGCGAACGCCGAGTTGTTGCCGACGACCGGGACGTTGAAGCCGGTGGCCGCCGCGACGCCGACGAGCGAGGCCGCCTGGCGCGGGCCCGCGCTGACGATCACGGCCTTGACCCCGGCCTGCTTGAGGGCGGCGACCTGGGCCGTCATGTCGTTGTCGGTCGGCTTGATCTTCTGCTCGACGACGGTGAGGCCGGCCTCCTTCGCCGCGTGCTTCGAGCCGACGAGCGCGTTCTCGCCGTAGTCGCCCTCGAAGTAGACGTGACCGATCTTGTCGCCCTTCGTGATGCGCTTCTCGGCGAGGAGGTAGTCGATCAGGTTGATCGTCTCGACGTCGTACGTGGCGCCGATGACCCGGATGTACGGGGAGCCCAGCAGGTTCGCCGACCAGGCCTGCGGCAGGACGAGGCCCTTGTCCTGGCCGTCGATGCGCTGCTCGACGGCGGCGACGAACGGGGAGCCGATGAACTGGGCGAAGCCCGCCACCTTCGGCTCCAGCTCGGTGTACGCGGCGATCGCCTTCTGCGGGTCGTATCCGTGGTCGCGGACCGTCAGTTCGATCTTCCGGTCGCAGATGCCGCCCGCGTCGTTGGTCTGCTTGACCCACAGCTGCTGCGCCTGGGTGACGCTCTTGCCGAGCGAGGCGTAGACGCCGGTCATGTCGGTCAGCACGCCGAGGGAGATCGTCGAGGAGGAGACCCCGGGGCCGGTCTTGATGCCGCCCTCGCTCTCCTTGGTCTCCTTTCCGTCGGTCGCCTTGCCGCTGCACCCGACGAGGGTGACGGCGAGGGTCGCGACCACGGCCGTGAGCACTCTCAGTTTGTTCATGACTTCTCCCCTGAATTCTTCGGAGCCTTCGGCTTCTTCGTACGGGCGAGGCCGAGGCGGGCGAGGCCGCCGGGCAGGAACAGGACCACCGCGACCACCGCGGCGCCGTACAGATAGCGGGACGCCTCACCGGGTGCCAGACCGCCCGTACCGGGGGCGGAGACCAGCGGCAGGGAGTCGCTGTAGTGCGTGAACACCTGCGGGAGCAGGGAGACGAACGCCGCGCCGATCACGGCGCCCGCGACGCTGCCGAGCCCGCCGATGACGATCATGGCGAGGTATTCGAGGGACAGGATCATGCCGAAGTACTCGGGCACGGTCCGCTGGAAGACCAGGGCGAGCAGGACGCCCGCGAGGCCCGCGTACATCGAGGACAGGACGAAGACGCCGGCCCGGTAGCGGGCCACCGGCACGCCCATCACCCCGGCGGCGATCCGGTGGTCGCGGATGGCGTTCATGGCCCGTCCGGGCCGGCCGCGCAGCACGCCCCGGGCGAACAGGGCGCTCAGCAGGAGCGCGGCCAGGCCCGCGTACCAGAGCTTCTCCGAGGAGCCGAACGGCACGGCGGCGACGACGAGTTCGCTGTCGTCGAAGGTGAAGCCGAACAGCGACAGCGGCGGGACGGCCCGGCCGTTGTAACCGCCGGTCAGCGAGCCCGCGTTGAACAGGACGTGCTGCCCGATGAAGATCAGCGCGAGCGTCGCGATGCCGAGGTACGCGCCGCGCAGCCGGCCGGCGATGGGGCTGAAGAGCCCGCCCGCCGCTCCGGCGAGCAGCACGGCGAGGATCGCGGCCAGCCAGGTGGGCAGTCCGAGTCCGGTCAGCGTGTGCCCGTTCTCCGTGCTGCTCTCCCCCGCCAGGACGCAGTAGCCGTACGCGCCGACGGCGAGGAAGAAGGCGTGGCCCATGGAGAGCTGCCCGGTGGCGCCGGTGAGCATGTTCAGCCCGATGGCGCCGATCGCGGCCGCCATCGCGAACAGTCCGGCCTGGAGCCAGAAGCGGTCCAGGTAGAAGGGGAGGACGAGGAGCAGGAGGGAGCCGGCGAGGACGGCGTACGTACGGGGCCGGCGCAGCCGGTCGGTGAGGCTGTCCGCGCGGCCGCCGCGTGCGGCGGGGGCTTCGGGGGCGGCTTCGGCGGTGGTGTCAGACACGGGCCAGCTCCTTCGTGCCGAAGAGTCCCGCGGGCCGGATGAGCAGGACCGCCACCATCACCAGGTAGGGCGCCAGATCGCCGATGCCCCGGCCGAGGAAGGAGAGGTCGCTCTGGTAGCCGGTGGCGAGCGACTCGGTGACGCCGACGATGAGTCCGCCGGCGAGCGCCCCGGTGGTGGAGTCGAGGCCGCCGAGGATCGCGGCGGGGAACGCCTTGAGCGCGGCGAGCGAGGTGGCGCGCTCCAGGCCCGGGGTCGGGAACACGGTGAGGAAGAGGGCGGCGACGGCGGCGAGGGCTCCGGCGACCGCCCAGGCGGCCAGCGACACCCGTCCCAGCTTGATGCCCATGAGCGCCGCCGTCTGCGGGTTCTCGGCGGCGGCCCGCATCGACACGCCCCACGAGGTGTAGCGGAAGGCGAGCAGGAACACCGTGATCAGCAGCCCGGCGGCGAGGAACGCGGCGATCCGGGTCTGGGCGAGGGTGATGCCCCCGATGTGGACGACCTCGTTGCCCCAGGGGTCTCCGAGGGCGAGCACGTCCGTGCCCATCCGGCGGGTGAGTTCGGTGATCAGGAGGATGTCGACGCCGATGGTGACGATGGCCAGGACGCTGTGGTCGCTGCCCCGGTAGCGGCGCATCACGAAGAACTCGATGGCCGCCCCGACGGATGCCGCGCCCGCGATCCCGACGAGCAGCGCGGGCCAGAACCCGATGTCGTCGTGGAGCACGGCGGTGACGTAGCCGCCCGCCAACAGCAGGGACGCGTGGGCGAAGTTGACCACCTCGGTGGCCTTGAAGATGACGACGAACCCGAGCGCGATGAGTGCGTACACCGAGCCGATCGACAGGCCGCCGAGGAGGAGTTCGACGAACGTGGTCATTGAGGTGCTCCCAAGTAGGCCTGGACGACGGCCGGGTCGTTCTGGACCTCGGCGGGAGTGCCCCCGGCGATCCGTCGTCCGAAGTCGAGTACGGTCACCGCGTCCGCGAGCCGCATCACCACGCCCATGTCGTGCTCGACCAGCACGATGGAGATGCCGAGGCTGTCGCGTACGTCGGCCACGACGGCGGCGGTACGGCGGCGCTCGTCCGCCGTCATCCCGGCGATCGGCTCGTCCAGCAGCAGGACCTTCGGCTCCATGCACAGGGCGCGGCCGAGTTCGACGAGCTTCTGCTGCCCGTACGGCAGCGATCCCGCCGGGCGCTCCAGCTCCTTGTCCAGGCCGATGAACGCGGCGATCTCGTGGACCCGGTCGCGGTGGCGTCGTTCCTCGCGGGCGGCGGAGGGCAGCCGCAGGCCGGTGGCGACGAACCCGGAGCGGGTCAGCCGGTGGCGGCCGAGCAGGAGGCTGTCGGCGACGGTCGCGTGCGGGGGCAGCGCCAGGTTCTGGAAGGTGCGTGCGACCCCGAGGTCCGCGATGGCGTGCGGCGGGAGTCCGGTGAGTTCGGTGTCGCCGAGGCGGACGTGTCCGGAGGTGGCGCGGTAGACGCCGGACAGCACGTTGAAGCAGGTGGACTTGCCCGCGCCGTTGGGCCCGATGACGGCGTGCACACTGCCGGGTTCGACGGTGAAGGAGACGCCGTCCAGGGCGGTGAGCCCGGAGAAGCGGACGGTGACGTCCTCGACGGCGAGGGCGTCCGTGGTGTGCGCGGCGGCCGTTGCGGTGGTGGTCACGCCGACCACCTGCTCAGGGTGCGGCGGGTCCGGGCGGCCGGGTCGGTGTCCGCGGCCGCGTCCTCGTCGACGACGCCGAGGTAGCGGCGGCGCACCTCGTCGGAGGCGGCGAGTTCGTCGGCGGGCCCGGACAGGGCGACCTCGCCGACGTCGAGGACGTACGCCGTGGAGGCGAGCCGCAGGGCGATGGCCGCGTTCTGCTCGACGAGCATGACGGAGGTGCCGGTCGCGTTGATCTCCTGGACGGTCTCGGCGATCCTGGCCGCCATCAGCGGGGCGAGGCCGAGCGAGGGCTCGTCGAGCAGGAGCAGCCGGGGCCCCGCCATCAGGGCGCGGCCCATCGCCAGCATCTGCTGCTCGCCGCCGGACAGCAGTCCGGCGCGCTGGTGCGCGCGGTCGGCGAGCACCGGGAACAGCTCGTGCACCCGGGCCAGGGCGGCGCTCGTCTCCTTGCGCCCGCCGCGTGCCCCGAGGGCGCCCGCCCGCAGGTTGTCGGCCACCGTCATCCGGGCGAAGACCTGCCGGCCCTCCGGTACCTGGACCACTCCGGCGGCCACCACCTGGGCGGGCCGCAGCCCTTCCAGGGGGCGGCCGTCGAACCGGATGGTGCCGGTGCCCGTCCCGCGGTGGAAGCCGAGGGTCCGCGACACGGCCCGCAGCAGCGTGGTCTTGCCCGCGCCGTTGCCGCCGAGTACGGCGGTGATCCCGCCGTCCGGCACATCGACGGAGATGTCGCGCAGTGCCCGGACCGGGCCGTAGCCGACGGACAGCCCGCGGATCTCTAGCGTTGCCATGCGTCCTCCTCCTTCCGCCTTGTCGTGTCGTACTGGTCTGTCGTGCTGGTCTGGAGTGCTCATCTGCCGTGCTGGGTCGGTGGGGGTGGTGCCACAGACCAGCACCGGGCGGGACGCGCGTCCACGGCGCGGGACCGACTCGATGCGGGCGACCAGCGAACGAAGGGCCTCGTTGTGCACGTGCACAGACGCGGTGACGGGCGGGCGCCCGCCCGTACGGCCGGTGGCATCCTCATCGGTCATCAGGTGCCGGACCCGGGGACGGAGCGGCGGATGCGGTGTGGGACGCGGTACGGGGCGCTGCTCGGCCCGCTGCTGGCGGGCGGGGACCTGCCGGACCTGGTGGAGCGCGCGGCGCACGGCCTGGGGCTGCCGGAGCGGGGGCGTTACGCGGTGGTGGTGCTGGGCGCGCCCGTGCCGGCGGCCGCGGTGGCGGAGGACCCCGACGTGGAGGTCCTGGACGCGGACGGGACGCGCTGGTGCTGGTGCGGCTCCGGGGACGAGGGCCGGGACGGGGCGGGCGGGGACGTCGCGGTGGTGCTGCTGGGTGCGGCGGGCCCGGCCGGGGCGGTGGCACGGCTCGGGGAGCGTGGGGCGGGCCCGGGGGGCATGAGCCCGGTGGTGGGCTCGCTGGCGGAGCTGGGCGCGGCACGGCGGCTCGCGGGCACGGCGCTGCTGACGTGTGCGCCCGGCGCCCGGGAGGTCGTACGGCTCGACGAACGGCTGCCGGCGGCCCTGCTGGTGAGCCGGCCGGAACTGTCCGCCCGGCTCCTCGCGGAGGTGTTCGGTCCGCTGCTGGCGCTGGTTCCGGCGGAGCGTGCGGTGCTGGTGGGGACGCTGGAGGCGTGGCTGGAGTGCGGGGGTTCGGTGGGGCGGGCCGCGGTACGGCTGCGGTGCCACCGCAACACGGTGTTCAACCGGCTGCGGCGGCTGGAGCGGCTGACCGCGCGCTCGCTGTCACGGCCGCGCGAGCTGGTCGACCTGGTGCTGGCGCTGGACGTGCTGAGGCTGTCGTCCGGCCCGGCGTGAGGTGCGCGGGCGCGGGGCCACGACGTGCCGGAGGGGCCCGGTGTCTGTCCCCGGGCCCCTCCCGCCGTTCACTCCGTACGGCGCTCCGCGTCAGCTCCGCAGGAAGTCCCGGGCGATCGACTCCGCCGCCCGCTCCAGCAGCGGCCCGGCCTGGGCCATGGACACGGCCGGGTCCGGTTCCAGCTCGGCCAGGGCGTAGGCGCGGCGGATGCCCGCCTTCTCCAGGGCCTCCGGGGGCAGGGCGAGCCGGCCGCAGACCGCGACGACCTCGATCCCGGCCGCGCGGGCGGCGGCGGCGACCCCGGCCGGGGCCTTGCCGTGCAGCGTCTGCTCGTCCAGCGAGCCCTCGCCCGTGATGACCAGGGTGGCCCGGGCGAGCGCCGGGGCGAAGCCGAGCACGTCGAGCATGACCTCGATGCCGGGGCGGAAGCGGGCGCCGAGGGCGACGAGCGCCCCGTAGCCGATGCCTCCGGCCGCGCCCGCGCCGGGCAGGGCCGCCGTCTCCGGCCCCAGGACCGAGGCGAAGTGCGTCAGGGCCGCGTCGAGGACCGCGATGTCCTCCTCGCTCGCGCCCTTCTGCCGGCCGTACACCTCGGGGGCGCCCTTGGGCCCCGTCAGCGGGTTGTCCACGTCGCTGGCCAGGACCAGGTCGACGTCCGCCAGGCGCGGGTCGAGCCCGGTCAGATCGGCCTCGGCCAGCTCGGCGAGGGGGCCGCCGCCGGGGCCGACGGGCTTGCCGTCCGCGTCCAGGAAGCGGGCTCCGAGCGCGGCGAGCATGCCCGCGCCGCCGTCCGTCGTGGCACTTCCGCCGACCCCGAAGACGATCGTCGTGGCCCCCGCCTCCAGGGCGGCCAGCAGCAGTTCGCCCGAGCCGTACGTGGTGGCCGTGAGCGGGGCGAACACCCCGTCGGGCAGGAGCTGGAGGCCCGAGGCCTCGGCCATCTCCACCACGGCGGTGGACCCGCGCAGCGCGTACGCCGCCGTCACCGGGTCCCCGAGGGGCCCGGTCACCCGCGCCTCCCGGCGCTCGAATCCGGCGGCCACCGCCGCCGCGACCGTGCCGTCGCCGCCGTCCGCGACCGGCAGGGTCTCCACCCGTACGCCGGGGACGACGCGCCGCAGCCCGGCCGTCACCCGCTCCGCGACCTGTACGGCCGTGAGCGAGCCCTTGAACTTGTCCGCCGCGACGAGCACGCGGGCGGTCTCCATTGCTGCTCCGTCCGTCACCTTGCATCCCTTGCTTTCGAACAGGCAGTCGCGCCGCCCCGACCCTATCCGCAGGACCCCTGATCTGCCCATGACCGTCCACGGCCGTGCGGTCCGGCCCGTGGGCCGCACGGTCCCCACTACGCTGTCGGCCGTGACGACTCCCGATCCCGGCTACGCCGCGTACATCGCCGGACTCCCCCGGGTCCTGGCCGGTGCCGCCTCGCTCTTCCGTGACGTGGACGGGCGGGTCCTGCTCGTCGAGCCGAACTACCGAGAGGGCTGGGCGCTGCCCGGCGGGACCGTCGAGTCGGAGGCGGGCGAGGGCCCCCGGCAGGGCGCCCGGCGCGAGACGGCGGAGGAGATCGGCCTCGACGTGGCTCCGGGACGGCTGCTCGCCGTGGACTGGGTGCGGGGCGCCGGCCGGCCGCCGATCGTGGCGTACGTGTACGACGGCGGTGTGCTCACCGCCGATCGGCTGGCGGCGATCCGGCTCCAGGAGGAGGAGCTGCTCTCCTGGCGGCTGGTGGCACCCGCCGATCTGGACGGCTTCCTGCTGGGCGCGCTCCGCCACCGGGTTCGGGCGGCGCTGGCGGCCCTGGCGTCCGGCGGCGGTGCGGTGGAGCTGGAGGACGGCGAGCCGGTCGCGTAGGGGCAGGGCGGGAAGATCCGCGGGCGGGTCGGCCCTGCTGGGCGTCGGGCTTGACCTGCGCGGACCTTATACCGGCGAATTGTGCTCGCGCGCCGGGTTTTCGCTTCTCTAGGCTCGTCCCCATGACTCTCGTCGCGATCCTCAGCGGTGCCGGCATCTCCACCGACTCCGGCATCCCCGACTACCGGGGGCCCAACGGGGTGTGGCGCACGGATCCGGAGGCCGAGAAGCTCGTCACGTACGACTTCTACCTGGCCGATCCGGCCATCCGCCGCCGCTCGTGGCTGATGCGCCGCGATGCCGACCTCCTGAAGGCCGAGCCGAACGCCGCCCACCGGGCGGTCGCGGAGCTGGAGCGGTCCGGCGTACCGGTCCGGGTGATCACGCAGAACATCGACGGGCTGCACCAGCGGGCCGGTCTGCCCGACCGCAAGGTCCTCGAACTCCACGGCACCGCGCACCGGGTGGTCTGCACGCGCTGCCACGCCCGTTCCTCGATGGCCTCGGCCCTGGAGCGGGTCGAGGCGGGCGAGGCCGATCCGGCGTGCACGGGCTGCGGCGGGATCCTGAAGTCGGCGACGGTGATGTTCGGCGAGCGGCTGGACCCACGGGTGCTGGCCGATGCGATGGCGATCGCCAAGGCGTGCGAGGTGTTCGTGGCGGTCGGTACGACGCTTCAGGTGCAGCCCGCCGCTTCGCTGGCCGGGATCGCGGCCGAGCACGGGGCCCGGCTGGTCGTGGTGAACGCGGAGCCGACCCCGTACGACGAACTCGCCGACGAGATCGTCCGGGAGCCGATCGGCGTCTCGCTGCCGAAGCTGCTGGCGGGGCTGAGCGGCCAGGACGCCTGACCGGGCCCGGTGGGGGGATGCCGGCCTCAGCCGTCCAGGCCCGCCGAGACCCGGCGCGAGGGCTTGAAGACGTACAGGTCGAGGATGTCCGGGGCGTCCGCGAGGCCCGGGCCGCCCGCCGCCGCCCAGGTCACGATGTCCTGCTCGGCGTGCTCGTCGTTGACCAGGCCCAGCCAGACCGGCCGGCCCCCGGCGCGGCGGCCCTCGGCGGAGGGCTGCACGACGATGACGTTGCCCTGCTCGCAGGCGTCCAGGCACTCGACCGCCCGTACGGTGGCGGCGCCCTCCAGGCCGGAGCGCAGCCGGGCCAGCTGGGCCGCGTGGTCGACGCCCGGGATCTTCTCGGTGCCGCAGCAGCAGCCCCGGCAGACGCTGACGGTGGGCCGGGGCACGCCCTGGGCGGGTACGTCCTTGCGGGGGCGGCGGCTCATGGGGGCACTTCCCGTCGCGGTGGGTGATGTGGAGTGGGACCACCGGTGGCACGGGTGATCATCACGACTCTACCGACGCGCTCACGGTTCGAACACCAGCGCCCCCGGCCGGCCGGGTGGGGTAGTGTTGACGGCTGCGAAGGGGAGTAGCCCCGCAAACCGGTCGTCGACATACTGGAGCCTTCGGGTTCCCGGTGGCCGGGCTCGTGAGTCCTGCCGAAGGGATCTCCACGGGCGGGCGAGACCTTCGGTCCTGTATGACACGTCCACGTCCTGTGGGCGCTGCCGTCATGCCGGGCCGAGTGGTCCTCCGAAAAGCCCGAGCGGCGCTTCGCGAAGATCCGGGGCCCGGCTCGAACAGAAAGCCACCCGGAATGCACCTCGACCCTCTGGCGATCATCACCGCCTTCGGGCTGATCTTCCTCGCGGAGCTCCCCGACAAGACGATGTTCGCGTCGCTGGCCATGGGCACGCGGATGCGGCCGCTCTATGTGTGGTTCGGGACGTCGTCCGCGTTCATCGTGCACGTCGCCATCGCCGTGGGCGCGGGCGGCCTCATCGGCCTGCTGCCCGACTGGATCGTCAAGCTCGTCTCGGCCTCGCTCTTCGCGCTCGGCGCGTTCCTCCTGCTGCGCGGCAGCGGCGGGGACGACGAGGAGACCGAGGTGAAGACCGTGACCGGCTTCTGGCCGGTCTACTCGACCGCGTTCATGGCGGTCTTCATCAGCGAGTGGGGCGACCTGACGCAGATCACCACCGCCAACCTCGCGGCGAGCAACGGCGCCTGGTCCACGGCGATCGGTTCGGCCGCCGCCCTGATGTCCGTGTCGGCCCTGGCGCTGCTCGCGGGGAAGTTCATCGCGAAGCGCGTACCGCTGAAGACCGTGCAGCGCATCGGCGGGATCTGCATGCTGGGGCTCGCCGTCTGGACGGCCGTGGAGATCTTCACCGGCTGAGGACGGTGCGCGGTGCGCGGCGGGGCGGGGGCGTTCCGGTGTTGGTACGCCCCCGCCCGCGCTCAGAACAGGGCCTGCACCCCGTCCCCCGTACCGCCGCTCTCGAACACGAGCAGCCGCTGCTTGCGGTCCAGGCCGCCGCCGTATCCGGTGAGGCTGCCGGAGGCTCCGATCACCCGGTGGCACGGCACGATGATCCCGACCGGGTTCTTGCCGTTGGCCAGGCCGACCGCCCGTGAGGCGCCCGGCTTGCCGAGTTCCTCGGCGAGTTCGCCGTACGTACGGGTCTCGCCGTACGGGATCTTCAGCAGCTCCGCCCACACGCTCCGCTGGAACGGGGTGCCGTGCAGGTCGAGCGGGAGGTCGAAGGCGGTGCGGTCGCCGGCGAAGTACTCCGTGAGCTGTCGGATCACCTCGTCGAAGGGCTCCGGGTCCGGTACGCCGAAGGTCTCCTCGGGTGGGCGGTGGCGCTGGTCGGTCATGTAGAGGGCGGAGAGGACGCCGTCGGTGGCGACGAGTGTCAGCGGGCCGTAGGGGCTGTCGACGACCGTGTGCTGCTTGGCGGTGGTCACGCCGGTCATGGGGGTCATGGGGGTCATGGGGGTCGTGGCGGTCATGGGGGGCTCCTTCAGGCGGGGAGGTGGTTGATGGGGTGGTCGTCCACCGTCCAGAGATACTGCACGGCGTACGCCCGCCAGGGGCGCCAGCCGGCGGCCCGTGCGGTGAGGGCGGCGGGGGTGGCCGGCAGGCCGAGCCGTTCGGCCGCCCGGCGGATGCCGAGGTCGCCGGGGAGGAAGGCGTCGGGGTCGCCGAGTGCCCGCATCGCGATGGACTCGACCGTCCAGGGGCCGAAGCCGGGCAGGGCGGTCAGCTCGGCGCGGGCCCGCTCCCAGTCGGTGTCGGTGTCGAGCCGCAGCCGGTCCTCCGCGAGGGCGGCGACGAGCGTGGTGAGGGTCGTGCGGCGGGTGCGCGGCAGGGCCAGGGCCTCCGGGTCGAGGTCCGCCAGCGCCTCCGGAGTCGGGAAGAGGTGGGTCAGGCCGCCCTCGGGGTCCTCGACCGGGACGCCGTGGGCGGTGACCAGCCGGGCCGCGTGGGTCCGGGCAGCGGCGGTGGAGACCTGCTGGCCGAGCACCGCGCGTACGGCGAACTCCGCGCCGTCCACGGTGCGGGGCACCCGGCGGCCGGGGCCCGCGTCGACCAGCGGGGCGATCAGTGGGTCGGTGCGCAGCTGGGCGTCGACGGCGACCGGGTCCGCGTCCAGGTCGAGGAGCCAGCGGCAGCGGCTGATGGCCCGGGTGAGGTCGCGGGGGTCGGTGAGGGAGAGCCGGCAGGCGATGTGGTCGGGCGCCGGGCTGAGGGCGACGACGCCGTGCCCGTACGGGAGGGTGAGGGTGCGCCGGTACGCGCCGTCGCGCCACTCCTCGACGCCGGGGACGGCGGTCGCGGCGAGGTGGCCGAAGAGGTTGCTGGGGTTGAGCGGGGCCCGGTACGGGAGGCGCAACGCGATGACGCCCGGTACGGCGGTGGCCCGGGGGCCCCGGGCGGCTCGGGTGCGCAGTTCGCCGGGGGCCAGGCCGAAGACCTCGCGGACCGTCTCGTTGAACGTGCGGATCGAGGAGAAGCCGGCGGCGAAGGCGACCTGGGCCATGGGCAGCGCGGTCGTCTCGATGAGCAGGCGGGCGGTCTGCGCCCGCTGGGCGCGGGCCAGGGCCAGCGGGCCCGCGCCCAGCTCGGCCAGCAGCTGGCGTTCGATCTGGCGGGCGGAGTAGCCGAGCCGGGAGGCGAGCCCGGGCACACCCTCGCGGTCGACGACCCCGTCCCGGATCAGGCGCATGGCGCGGGCGACCGAGTCGGCGCGGGCGTTCCACTCGGGGGAACCGGGGCTGGTGTCGGGGCGGCACCGCTTGCAGGCCCGGAATCCGGCCTGCTGGCAGGCGGCGGCGCTGGGGTAGAAGGTCATGTTGGTGACCTTGGGCGGCACGACGGGGCAGCTGGGGCGGCAGTAGATCCGGGTGGTCAGGACCGCGGTGAAGAACCAGCCGTCGAAGCGGGCGTCCTTGGACTGGACGGCCCGCACGCAACGCTCGGTGTCGGTGTGCATGGTTCCAGGATGGTGCACCGGTCAGGGGCCTGGCTGGCGGAAATCCGACATGGGCATCGCGGTGCCGGAGCCGCCTCGGGAGCCTCCTCAGCCGCGCATCGCGAGGACTTCCTCGAACTCCACGTACGCGTGCGCGTCGAAGAGCACGAAGCGCACCTCCTCGACCGGCTCCACGGTCTCCGCCAGGACCGTGCGTACGGCGATCCGGGCCCCGTCGTCCATCGGCCAGCCGTAGATGCCGGTGGAGATCGCCGGGAACGCGATCGACTTGGCCCCCAACTCCGCTGCCAGGCGCAGGGATTCGCGGTAGCAGGAGGCGAGCAGGGCGGAGCGGTCCTGGGCCCCGGAGAAGACCGGACCGACCGTGTGCACGATCCACTGCGCGTCGAGGCGCCCGGCGGTCGTGGCGACGGCCTGTCCGGTGGGCAGCCCCTTTCCGTAGTGCGAGGCGCGCAGTTCACGGCAGGCGGCGAGGATGTCGGGGCCGCCGCGCCGGTGGATGGCGCCGTCGACTCCGCCGCCGCCGAGCAGCGAGGAGTTCGCCGCGTTGACGATGACGTCGACGGACTGGTCGGTGATGTCGCCGCGGACCAGACGTACGGCGGGGGAGACAGAGGTGCTCATGCGGACATCATGCCGCGCGCCGGGGGCCTTCGCCGCCCGGTCCGGCGGACCGGCCCGCGCGAACCGCACCGGGTCGCCGCCGTGCGGTGACGCGCGGTGTTCCGCTGCCGTCGGGCCGACCACCCAAGGGGCAGAATGTCCCGGTACATCACCACATCACTGATCTCCGCGCTGTCGGCGGTGGCTACTCAGGGGAGGGGCGCGCCCGTGTCCTCAGACGACGCGTCCGGCACCACGTTCCTGGCCGGACGCCGGGCCCGGCGCAAGCAACTGGCCCGGTTGCGGGACAACGAGTCGACGCTGCTGGACCGGCTGTACGGAACGGAGTTCGAGGGGTACGCCTTCCCCGAGCCGCACGACGTGGACGAGCGCACGGCCGTCGCCTGTATGCGGTTCGCGCTGCGCCACGGGCGGGAGTTGTTCCTCGCGGGGGCGGAGACCCGGGCCATCGAGTCGTCGATCGTCGCGCTCACCGCGCACCGGGGCATGGACCACATGACCGTCGACGTCACCGCACGGACCATCCAGGCCCAGTACGCGCCGCCCGGCGCCCGCCCGCTGACGATGATGATGGAGACGGGTTCGGAGGACAGCCGCGATCTGCGTCAGCTGGACGATCTGAGCGCGCTGACCCACCGGGTGCTGGACGAGGACCTGCGGCCGCCGGACGCCGAGCGCGAACTGACTCGCGTCATCTCACTGAAGGGCTACTGGCCCTGGTGGACCACGGTGCTGGGCGGGGCGCTGCTGGCGGCCATGCTCTGCGTGCTCGCGTCGGGGACGCCGAAGGCGGCGGCCGTCTCGACCGTGGTGTTCCTGGTGGGCAACCGCTTCGGCTGGGCGCTGGGCACCAACGGGCTGCCCTCGTTCTACGTCACCGGGCTCCAGACCTCCGCCGTCATCGGGCTGACGATGCTGCTGGCCGACGCGCATGCACTGACCGGGGGCGAGGCGGCGAGCGTGGCCGCGGCCAACATGGTGCTGCTCCTGCCAATCCTGTCGGTGGTGAGCCTCGCGGAGGACGCCATCTCGGGGTTCCGGGCGATGGCCGCGGGGCGGCTGATCAGCGTGGCCATGTTCCTGGCGTCGATGGTCGGCGGGATCTCGCTGGTGGCGTTCCTGCTGCGGGACGCCGACGTGGACGCCCGCAACACGGCTTTCCGCGCGCTGCCGTTGGTGCTGTCCCTGGTGACCTCGGCCGTCGGGGCGCTGGGCAACGCGATCTTCATGGGCGGGCCGCCCCGTCTGCTGCCGTGGGCGATGGGCGCGGGAGTGCTGGCCGGCCTGGTCAACGGCGTGCTCCACCAGGAGCTGGGGCAGCCGACCCCGCTGGCGGTCCTGGGGGCGGCGGCGGTGCTCGGTGCGGCGGCCGGCGCCGTGGCGCCGCTCCTGCGGATCCCCTCGCGGTCACTGGTGGTGCCCGGTATCGCGGGGGCACTGCTGCCGGGGCCGGACGTCTACCGCAGCCTGCTGCAGTACGGGCTGCACGTCCCCGGGGCGGGCGGTTACGCGGTGCTGGCGTTCGTCACCACGGCCGCCATCGGTGTGGGAACCGTGCTCGGCAACCACATCGGCGGTGCCGCCCAACGGCGTTGGGCTCCTCGCTAGCCGAGCCGCACAGGCCCGCCCTGCCCGTTCAGGAGGCCCGCAGCCGTCGCCATACGGCCTTGGCGGCGTGGTGGCCGGACATGCCGTGCACACCGGGGCCGGGCGGGGTGGCCGAGGAGCAGAGGAAGACCGCCGGGTGCGCGGTGGCGTACGGGACGCGGGCGAGCTTGGGGCGGATGAGGGTCTGCAGGCCCGAGAAGGCTCCGCACGCGATGTCGCCGCCGACGTAATTGGCGTTGCGCTCGGCGAGTTGGGGCGGGCCGGAGATCGCGCGGGCGAGGACCAGATCGCGGAACCCGGGGGCGAAGCGCTCCAGTTGGCGTTCGATGACGTCGGTGGCGTCGCCCTGCCAGCCGGCCGGGACGTGTCCGTACACCCAGAAGACATGGCGTCCTTCGGGGGCCCGGGAGGGGTCGGTGAGGCTCGGCTGGGCGGTGATGAGGAAGGGGACGCTGGGGTCGCGGCCCTCGACGGCGGCCCGCAGTGCCGTGTCGATGGTCCCGGCGTCGGGCCCGATGTGGACGGTGCCGGCGCGGCGGGCCTCGGACGCGGTCCAGGGGACGGGGCCGGACAGCGCGTAGTCGATCTTGAATGCGGAGGCGCCGTAGCGGTAGTGGCCGTAGGCGGAGCCGAGGCCGGCGATGCGGGCGAGCGCGGAGGGCGAGGTGTCGAAGATGTAGGCGCGGGCGGGCGGGAGTTCGTCCAGCCGCCTGACCTCGCTGCCGGTGCGGATGGTGCCGCCCTGTTCGCGGAGGTAGGAGGCGAGGGCGTCCGAGATGGCCTGGGAGCCGCCGCGCGGCACCGGCCAGCCGTTCTCGTGGGCGGCGAGCGCGAAGACGAGGGCGATCGCCGAGGTGGCGAAGCCGCTGGTGGGAGCTATGGCGTGGGCGGCGAGCCCGGCGAAGAGGGCGCGCGCCTTCTCGCCCTGGAAGCGGCGGGAGACCCAGGTGGCGGGCTGGAGGCCGAGCAGACCGAAGCGGGCCAGCCGGTACGGGTCGCGGGGCAGCCCGTCCCAGGGGGTGCGCAGGAAGTCGGCGGCCAGGGTGTCCCAGCG
Source organism: Streptomyces sp. NPDC091289 (assembly GCF_044757365.1). NCBI lineage: Bacteria > Bacillati > Actinomycetota > Actinomycetes > Kitasatosporales > Streptomycetaceae > Streptomyces > Streptomyces sp. NPDC091289. The sequence goes on along the minus strand of NZ_JBIVUT010000013.1, from coordinate 123,944 downwards.
GCCGACGAAGGGGGCGACCAGGCGGCGGTAAGCGCCCGCGTCGGCGGGGCCCAGCGTCATCGCGCTCTCGCCGACGGAGCGGGTGAGCGCGGCGGCCGTGCCGTCCGGGAAGGGGTGGGCGAGGTCGACCTCGGGGTGCAGCCACTCCAGGCCGTGCCGGGCCAGGGGCATCGCCCGGAACGCGGGCGAACCGATCCCGAGGGGGTGCACGGCGGAGCAGGGGTCGTGCCGGAACCCCGGCAGCGTCAGCTCCTCGGTTCGGGCGCCGCCACCGACGGTGTCGTGGGCCTCGTGGACCTCCACCGCGAAGCCCCTGCGGGCCAGTTCGGCCGCGGCGGTCAGCCCGTTGGGCCCGGCCCCCACGACGACCGCATCGAGCATCGAGGGCACCTGGGGACTCCTTCGTCGGCCGGCGGGCGGAGACCCAGGATATTCGGGTCCGCCGGCCGTGCGGACGCGGGTACCCCGGGGCGGGTCGGGCGGCGGGTCAGCCGCCCGCCCGCAGGGCGGCCAGGACGCGCTGGACGGTGGCCCCGTCGCGGGCCGCCGTGAAGGGCAGGTCGTTGCCGCCGGTGATCCGGTACGGGGCGCCGGACAGGGTGGCCTGGGCGCCGCCCGCCTCGGTGACCAGGAGGAGGCCCGCCGCGTGGTCCCAGGCCAGCTCCCAGTTGAAGGCGACGGCGTCCTGGGCGCCGCGGGCGACGGCGAGATATTCGAGCCCGGCGGAGCCGCAGGGGCGGGGGGCGATGCCTTCGGTGCGCAGGCCGAGCAGGGCCCGCTTCTGGGCGTCGGTGGTGTAGTCGGGATGCGACATCGCCACGTCGAGCACGGCGCCGGGGGCGGGCGAGCCGGAGCGTATCGGCGTCCCGTTCAGCGTGGCGCCCCGGCCGCGTACGGCGACGGCCATCTCTCCCAGGACCGGGGCGTACGTCCAGGAGGCGTGGACCTCGCCGTGGTGGGCGAGGGCGACCAGGGTGCAGAAGCCGGCCTCGCCCCGGACGAACTGGCGGGTGCCGTCGACCGGGTCGACGATCCAGACCGGGGCGTCGCCGCCGAGGGCTTCGTAGACCGCCGGGTCGGCGTGCACGGCCTCCTCGCCGACGACGACCGAGCCGGGCAGCAGCTTGGTGAGGGCGGCGGTGAGGTGTTCCTCGGCGAGCCGGTCGGCGGCGGTGACGAGGTCGTGCGGGCCGCTCTTCTCGATGATCTCGTGGGCGGCGAGCTTCCGATGGCGGGGCATGATCTCGGCCGCGGCGGCGGCGCGCACGGCCGCCTCGACGTCGGCCGGCGTTCCGGTGTGCCCGGCGGTCCCGTACAGGAAGTCATCGATCATGGCTCCACCCAATCACGATCGGCCGGCGAGGCGGCCACCCACCCAGCCCGTCCGGCGTTCGAGGACGGAACCTTTACGGGGGTGTTCGGCGCGCTCGTAGGGGTCCTGTGCCTCGGGGCCCTGCCGACTGCGGGCCCGCCCACCCCAGGCTTCCGTCCTCAACCGCCGGACGGGCTGAAAGGGTGCGGGCCCGGTCCTCAGCTGCCGGGGCCGTGGGCCGAGACGGAGACCAGGAGGACGCGGGTGCCGGGGCTGGTCGCACGCCAGCGGTGTCGCACGCCGCCGGTGAGGTAGAGCGTGTCGCCGTGCTCCAGCCGGTAGGTGCGGCCGTCCGCCTCGACCTCGGCCGTGCCGTCGGCCACGTACATCAACTCGTCGTTGCCGTGCAGGAATTCACGGTCGGCGTGCTGGGCGCCGGTGAACTCCAGGGCGTGCATCTGGTGGTTGCCGCGGACGAGGGGGCGCACGCCGGTGTCGGCGGCGAGTCCGGTGTCGTCCTTGGCCCGGACGACGTCGACGGACCGGTCCGTGGCGCTGGAGGCGGCCAGGAGCTCGACGGCGGTGGTCCGCAGGCCGTCGGCGATGCGCTGGAGCGAACGCATGCTGGGCCGCGCCCGCTCGTTCTCGATCTGGCTGAGGAACGGCACCGAGAGGCCGCTGCGTTCGGCGACCGCGGCCAGCGTCAGATCGAGGGCCCGTCGGCGCTGGCGCACGGCGTTGCCGAGTCCGGAGCCCGACGGTCCGGAGCCGGACTGTCCGGCGCTCGGCTGTCCGGTGCCCGACCGCCCTTCGCCGTTCGCCCGCGTGTCGCTCATGATCGTGTCTCCTCCCCGGACCAGTCACCTTACGCAGGGGCACGGGAGGTTTCGTACTCCTGTCACACCGCCGACACACTTCACCTCTAGCTTCAAAGCAGTTCGACTCCATCAAAGAAACTTTGAAGCGAGGTTGTTGTGTCCACCGTCGACCAGAATCAGCGCCGCCGCCGCGGCACCGGTCTCATCGCTCTCGACGCCGAGAAGGCCTTCGAGGGCTACACGCTCTTCGCCCCGCTCACCGGGGGCGGCGCGGTGCATCTGATCGATCTGCGCGGCGAGGACGTGCACACCTGGCGGCTGCCGTACCGGCCCGGCCGGCACGCCCGGATCCTCCCCGGCGGGAATCTCGCGTACAACGGGGTGCTGCCCGGCGAGGAGGCGCTCTTCCCGATGTGGCACAAGTACCGCGGCGGGGTCCTCGGCGTGTACGCCCCCGACGGCACGGCCCTGCGCGAGTACCGCGACCCGCTCCAGCACCACGACGCGCACCACCTGGACGACGGCTCCATCCTCTACACCGCGCTCGAACCGCTCACCGGCCCGGAGGCCGACGGGGTGCGCGGCGGGGTGCCCGGTTCGGAGGCGGCGGGCAGCACCGTGTGGGCGGACACCATCAAGCAGGTGGACGCCGAGGGGCGGGAGGTGTGGTCGTGGAGCGCCCGCGAGCAGCTCGACCGGGAGACGTTCGCCCTGCATCCGGACTACGCGCGGGAGCACTGGCCGCTCATCAACTCGGTCGCGCCGCTGGCGGACGGCAACATCCTCGCCAGCCTGCGCAGCGTCTCGGCGGTCGTCGTCATCAGCCGCGCGACCGGAGAGATCCTGTGGCGCACCGCGCCGGGCACCGTCTCCCAGCAGCACCACCCCACCGAACTGCCGAACGGCAATCTGCTCGTCTTCGACAACGGCGTCTTCCGCCCGGGGCACGACGTGCCGTACTCCCGGGTGATCGAGATCGACCGGGCCGGAACCATCGCGTGGGAGTACCACGACCCCGCCCGGGAGTCCTTCTTCGCGCCCTTCATGGGAGCGGCCCAACGTCTCCCGAACGGGAACACGCTGGTGACCGACTCACCGGCGGGCCGGCTGTTCGAGGTCACCGCCGAGGGCATCCTGGTGTGGGAGTACGTCGTCCCGCACTTCGGCGGCTACGAGGAGGCCGAGGTCCGCGGCCTGTTCCCCGCCGAGCCGAACGCGGTCTTCCGGGCCTACCGTTACGCGGCCGAGGAGCTGCCCTGGCTGGGGACCGGCCGGTGACGACGACGATCGCTCCCGCCGACGAACGGGTCCCCATCGGCCGGCTGGTCCCGCTCGCGCTCCAGCATGTCCTCGCGATGGCCGCCGCCCCCGTGTCGACCGTCTTCCTGACGGCCACCGCCCTGCGTCTGAGCCCGGCGGAGACGGCTTCGGTGCTCAGTGCGGTCCTCGTCCTGTGCGGCGCCGGATCGCTGCTCCAGTCGCTCGGCGTCGCGAACGTCGGTGCCCGGCTGCCGTTCGTCATGCTGCCGGGCGGGGCCGCCACCGCGCTGTTCATCCAGATCTCCGCCGATCACAGCCCGGCCGTCGCCAGCGGCTCGGTCCTTCTCGCGGCCGCTCTGCTGCTGGCGGTGGTCCCGCTGTACGGCCGGATCGTGCGGCTCTTCCCGCCGCTCGTGATGGGCGTGACGGTCCTGCTGATCGGCATCGCCATGGTGCGGGTGGCCGCGCAGCTGATCACCGGACCGACCGGGAACGCGGCCCGCGCCTCGGTCGTCCTGGCGGGCATCACCGTGGCGGTCACACTGACGGCGTATCTCTTCCTGCGCGGTGTGTGGCGGCAGAGCGCGGTGCTCATCGGCATGGCGGCGGGCACCGCCGTCGCGGTGGTCAGCGGGCTCGGCGCCTTCGATCCGGCCCCGGGCAGCGGGTTCTCGCTCCCCGCCCTGTTCCCGTACGGGACACCGCGGTTCGACATCCTCGCCGCGCTGCCGCTGCTCGTCTTCAGCCTCAGTACGCTCGCCGAGATCACCGGCCAGACCGTCCTCAACAGTGAGACTTCGGGGCGGCAGCCCGACCCCGGCCGTGACGTACCGAAGGTCGCGCGCGCCGACGCGCTGATGTCGCTCTTCGCCGGAACGCTGGGCGCTTCGCTGATGGTGACCAGCTCCGAGAACATCGGCATCAGCCGGCTCACCGGGGTCCGCAGCCGCTTCGTGACGGCGGCGGCGGGTGTCCTCCTCGTCGCCGTGGGGCTCCTCTCCCCGCTGTCCCGTGCGGTCGCCGGCCTGCCGCCCGCCGTGGTCGGGGGTTCCGCCCTCGTCGTCTACGCGGTCATCGCCGTCATGGGCGTCCAGATGCTCGCCCGGTCCGATCTGACCGAGCGGAACCACTCCATGATCGCGGCGCTCGCGCTGGCCGTGGGACTGCTGCCGATCGTCGCCCCGACCCTCTACGACGGCTTCCCGGGCTGGATCCGGACCCTCCTGGGGTCCGGGGTCGTCGCGGGAACACTCGCCGCCGTCCTGCTGCACGCCCTCTTCGCCGTCGCCGACCGGCCGCCGCGCACCGGGGACCGGGAACGGCGGCCCCGGGAGCGACGGTCCTTCACCACGCGCGGGCGGCCCCGATCAGCAGATCGCGCACCCGCGCCACCTGAGGGTTGACCGCGGAGCCCGGGCGCTGCACCAGGTACGCGGTGTTGATCGGCGGGTCCTCGGGGGCGTACAGCTCCACGAGCGCACCGGAGGCCAGTTCGTCCTCGCAGAGGTAGCGCGGCAGCACCGTGAAGCCCGCCCCCGCCACCACGGCGGCGAGCACGCCGCGCAGGTCGGGCACGGTGACGGCGGCCCGGCGGTCGAGGCGGCGGCCGAAGACATGGCGCCAGTAGCGGCGGGCGATGGGCAGGTCCTCGGCGTACGTGACCAGCGGCAGGCCGTGCAGCACGCCCGGCCCCTCCGCGGCGATGCGCTCCGCTCCCCCGGTCCGGGCGGCCCAGTGCGGGGCGGCCGTCAGGACGAACTCCTCGTCCATCAGCGGCACCGCCGACAGCGCCCGGCCACGCGGCCGGGTGGTCGCGATGACCAGGTCATGGCGGCCGGCCCGCAGCTCGTCCAGGAGCGGATCGGTGAGCCCGGTCGCGGCGCGCAGCAGCAGGCCGTCCGCGATCAGCGGGGCCAGGGCGGGCAGCACCCGCAGGCACATCAGCTCGGCGGGGCCCGCCAGGTGGACGGGGGCGGCCGGCCGCTCACCGGCGGGGACCGCGTCACCCGTGACCTCGGCCAGGGTGTCCAGCGGGGCGACGATCCGGGCCGCCAGCTCGTCCGCGTACGCCGACGGGGCGACCCCGCGCGGCAGCCGCTCGAACAGTTCCCGGCCCACCTGCCGCTCCAGGGTGCGCATCTGGGCGGTGACCGTGGGCTGGGAGAGGCCGAGCAGCCGGGCGGCGGCGGTGAAGGACCCCGACCGGTGCACGGTGAGGAAGGTCCGCAGCAGATTCAGATCGGCCGGACCGGCCGACCGCGCGCCGGTGTCCGAGTGGTCCGAGTGCGCGTCCGCCGTCCGGCCCAGCCCCGGGGACCCATCAGGATCCTTATTTCTCATAGCTGCCAGCCTATTGGAAACCTATGGGTGATCCGTCCTACGGTCGCATGAGTCAGCCCTTACCGGGACTCCCCCGCACTCCCTCTCGATCCCGCACTTCCTCTCGATCTACGGAGACGTACGACATGGCAAAGATCCTTTTCGTGGTGACCGGCGCGGACCACTGGACCCTGGCGGACGGCACGAAGCACCCCACGGGGTTCTGGGCCGAGGAGGCCGTGACCCCGTACGAGACCATCACCGCCGCCGGTCACGAGGTGATCGTCGCCACCCCGGGCGGCGTCGTCCCGACCGTGGACCGAGGCAGCCTGGCTCCCGAATTCAACGGCGGCCAGGAAGGGGCCGACCGGGTCGCCGCCGCGCTGGACGGGTTCGAGGAGCTGCGGCGGCCCGTCGCACTGGAGGACGTGGACCTGGACGCGTACGACGCGGTCTTCTACCCCGGCGGCCACGGCCCCATGGAGGACCTCGCGGTGAACGAGGCCTCCGGCCGGCTGCTCGCCGACACGCTGGCCTCGGGCAAGCCGCTCGGCGTCGTCTGCCACGGCCCGGCCGCGCTGCTGGCCGCGACCGGCCCCGACGGAGCGAACGCGTTCGCCGGGTACCGGCTGACCGGCTTCACCAACGCCGAGGAGACCCAGGCGGGCCTCGCGGAGAAGGCCAAGTGGCTGCTCCAGGACCGGCTGGTGGAGCTGGGCGCGGACTTCCAGGAGGGCGAGCCCTGGGCCCCGTTCATCATCACCGACCGTAATCTGATCACTGGTCAGAATCCGGCCTCGTCCGCGCTGTTGGCCGCCGAACTGCTCAACCGGCTCGGCTGACGGGCGGGACGGGGCTTCAGGCCCCGCCCGTTCAGACCCAGTCCCGCCGTGCGGGCGGCTCGCAGAGTTCCAGCACGACCGCGCCCGTCTCCGGCTCGTCCCCGGAGACGGGCCGCACGCGCGCGCCGACCGTCACCAGGTGCGGGGCCGCCCCCACGATCTGGCAGCGGAAGACGAACCCCTCGGAGAACCGCACCAGGGACTCGTTGCGCGCCGCCTCGGTGTAGCGGTGGACCACGGCGGTCCGGACGACCACGCCGTGGCCGGTGGTGCGTTCAGACTCCAGTTCGCTCGACGCGCACACCGGGCACAGCAACCGCCGGAACGAGGCGGTGCCGCACCAGCGGCAGCGGTGGTAGGAGAGGCCGCACTCCTCGTGCGCCTTCTGGACGGTGCCCATTCCTGTCTGGGACACGGCTCGACCCCCTGCGCTCGACTCGGACGCGCCGCACCTGCACTGCCGGCGCGTCCGCACCATATGGCACTCAGTGCCGGACAGTAAAGGCACTGAGTGCCCATTGATACTCAGTTCTCGCCGACGGCGGCCTCGATCTGCTGCACGACGCGCCACATCGGGGTGCCCTTCTGCGCGACCATCACGATCACCTCACCGCCACCGGAGACGGGAAAGGGGGCGACGGGAAGGGAGTCGGCGGGCCTGGCCCACACCTCGCGCACCAGGGCGAGCGCATGATCGACGGCCACCTCGGGGTCCCCCGCACCGCCCGAACGCAGCCACAGCCGCAGCCCGTTGTTGTGCGCGGCGACCACGGACGCAGCGATCACCTCGGCCCGCAGTTCCCCGTCACCGCCCTCGCCGAACCGGCCCCGCAGATGACCGGCGAGGGTCTGCTCATAGCGGCGCACCACGGAGAGTTCGTACGTCCGCAGTCCCGGCACTTCCCGGGTGAGGCGGTAACGCTGCACGGAGAACTCGGGGTTGGCCGCGTACATCCGCAGCACGATCCGCGCGGCGTCGCACACCGCGCCCACCGGATCGCCGTCGTCGACGGCGGCGAGGAACTCGGTCATCTCGGCGAGGCACCGCTCATGGTCCGGGAAGACCGCGTCCTCCTTGGACGGGAAGTAGCGGAAGAACGAGCGCCGGCCCACGCCGGCCCGCGCCACGATGTCGTCCACGGTCGTCCGCTCGAAGCCCCGCTCCAGGAAGAGCTGGAAGGCCGCCTGTGCGAGCACCTCCCGCATGGGTGCCTTCTTCTCGGGTCCTCGTGCCTCGCTCATGCGGCGAAACGTAGCACCGGAGAGGCACTTTTGGCACTGCGTACCTTTACAGAGGGTACTGAGTGCCATATTGTCATCACGACTACGAACGACACCCAGGTGGGACCACACCCAGGTAGGCAGGAGAGCCGGCGTGAGCTTGAGGATCGTTGTCTGTGTGAAGTACGTGCCCGACGCGACCGGTGACCGGCGTTTCGCCGATGACCTGACGCTGGACCGTGAGGATGTCGACGGTCTGTTGTCGGAGCTGGACGAGTACGCGGTCGAGCAGGCGTTGCAGATCGCTGACGAGGCTGATGATGCGGAGATCACCGTGGTGACGGTGGGTCCGGAGGATGCCAAGGACGCGTTGCGCAAGGCGTTGTCGATGGGTGCGGACAAGGCGGTTCACGTCGAGGACGACGATCTGCACGGCAGTGATGTGATGGGGACGTCGCTGGTGCTGGCGAAGGCTGTGGAGAAGACCGGGTATGACCTGGTGATCTGCGGGATGGCGTCGACGGACGGTGTGATGGGTGTGCTGCCGGCGTTGCTGGCGGAGCGTCTGGGTGTGCCGCAGGTGACGTTGCTGTCCGAGGTCGCGGTGAACGACGGTGTCGTGACGGGGCGGCGTGACGGTGACACGGCGTCCGAGGAGTTGGAGGCTTCGCTTCCGGCGGTGGTGTCGGTGACCGACCAGTCGGGTGAGGCGCGTTACCCGTCGTTCAAGGGGATCATGGCGGCGAAGAAGAAGCCGGTCGAGTCGCTGGACCTGGATGATCTGGGTCTGGAGGCGGACGAGGTGGGTCTGGCGGGTGCGTGGACGGCGGTGGACTCCGCGACGGAGCGTCCGGCGCGTACGGCGGGCACGATCGTGAAGGACGAGGGTGAGGGCGGCAAGCAGCTCGCCGAGTTCCTCGCGGGCCAGAAGTTCATCTAGCCCCTCCCTCTCTCCCTCTCTCCTCTCTCGTTTCTTCTCTTCTGGAGTGCGTTGTCATGGCTGAAGTTCTTGTTCTGGTCGATCATGTGGATGGTGCGGTCCGTAAGCCCACGCTGGAGCTGTTGACGCTGGCGCGTCGGATCGGTGACCCGGTCGCGGTGGCGCTGGGTGCGGGTGCGGAGGCGACCGCGGGTGTGCTGGGTGAGCACGGTGCGGTGAAGGTCCTGGTGTCGGACGCGTCGGAGTTCGCGGACTATCTGGTGGTTCCGAAGGTCGATGCGCTGCAGGCGGCGTTCGGGGCGGTGTCTCCGGTGGCGGTTTTGGTGGTGTCCTCGGCCGAGGGCAAGGAGATCGCCGCGCGCCTGGCGCTGCGGGTCGGCTCCGGTGTCATCACCGACGCGACCGATCTGGAGGCCGGCGAGCAGGGCCCGGTCGCCACGCAGGCCGCGTTCGCCGCGTCGTTCACGACGAAGTCCCGCGTCTCCCGGGGTGTTCCGGTGATCACGGTGAAGCCGAACTCGGCCCCCGTCGAGCCGGCCGCCGCCGCGGGTGCGGTGGAGGCGCTGTCGGTGTCGTTCGGCAAGAGCGCGACGGGGACGAAGGTGACCTCGCGCACGCCGCGTGAGTCGACGGGTCGTCCGGAGCTGACGGAGGCGGCGATCGTGGTCTCGGGCGGCCGTGGGGTCAACGGTGCGGAGAACTTCCCCGTCATCGAGGCGCTCGCGGACTCCCTGGGGGCCGCGGTGGGTGCGTCGCGTGCGGCGGTGGACGCGGGCTGGTACCCGCACACCTCGCAGGTCGGGCAGACCGGCAAGTCCGTCTCCCCGCAGCTGTACATCGCCTCGGGCATCTCCGGCGCGATCCAGCACCGGGCGGGCATGCAGACCTCGAAGACGATCGTCGCGATCAACAAGGACGCCGAGGCCCCGATCTTCGAACTCGTCGACTACGGCGTCGTCGGCGACCTCTTCGCCGTCGTCCCCCAGCTCACCGAAGAGATCAACACCCGCAAGGGCTGACATCCCCGGCGAACACTTCCCCTCCGGGCCGCACGGTGCACCCCACCGCGCGGCCCGGAGCCGTTAACGCCGTTCCTCCGCCGCTCGGCGCGGCGCACCCGCGCGGTCGTCCGCGCCGAGCCCGAACGTGGTGAAGGCCGTGCGCTCGGGCAGCGGATAGAACTCCTTGCCCGTCAGCGCGTTGACGATGACGGCGGAACGCCAGGCGGCCAGGCCCAGGTCCGGTGCGCCCACCCCGTGCGTGTGCCGTTCGGCGTTCTGCACGAAGACGGAACCGGTGATCTCCGGTGCGAGGACGAGCCGTTGGGCCGTGTCGACCTGCGGACGCCCGGCCTCGTCGCGGACGATGTACGGGTCGAGAGCGGCGAGCAGCTTGTCGACGGGGCGCTCCCGGTAGCCGGTGGCGAGGACGATCGCGTCGGTGACCAGCCGGCCCCGCGCCTCCTGCTGGCCGTGCTCCACGCTCAGTTCGATGCGCCCCTCCCCGGTGGTGGCCGCGCCGGTGACCTCGATGCCGGGGGTCAGCGTGACGTCGGGCCAGCCGCCGGCGAGGCTGCGCCGGTACAGCTCGTCGTGGATGTCCCCGAGCGTGTCCCCGCTGACGCCCTTGTACAGCTGCCACTGACGGGGCAGGAGCCGGTCCCGGGTGGCCTGCGGAAGGCCGTGGAAGTAGCGGGTGTAGTCGGGGGTGAACTGCTCCAGACCGATCTTGCTGTACTCCATGGGCGCGAACGCGGGCGTACGGGCCAGCCAGGTCAGCCCCTCCGCTCCCTCGGGCCGGGACCGCAGCAGGTCCAGCAGGACTTCGGCGCCCGACTGGCCCGAGCCGACGACGGTGATGTGGCGGGCGGCCAGCAGCCGGTCCCGCTGGGAGAGGTAGTCCGCGGAGTGCAGCACGACGGCTGCCGGGTCCTGGACCAGCTCGCACAGCGGCTCGGGGACGTGGGGCGCCGTGCCGACGCCGAGGGCGAGGTTACGGGCGTGGGCGAGGCCGGTCGTGAGGGTCTCCCCGTCGGCTCCCAGCCGGGTGAACTCCACGGCGAACGCGTCCTGTCCGGGGTCCCACGCCACCGTGTCGACCCGGTGGCCGAAGCGGGTGGCGGGGAGTTCGGTGCTCACCCAGCGCAGATAGCTGTCGAACTCGGAGCGGTGGATGTGGAGTTGCTCGGCGAAGTAGAACGGGAAGAGCCTGCGGCGGATCTTGAGGTAATTGAGGTAGGACCAGGGGCTGGTGGGCTCGACGAGACTCACCAGGTCGGCCAGGAAGGGCACTTGCAGGGTCGCGCCCTCGATGAGCAACCCGGGGTGCCAGCGGAAGCCGGGACGCTGTTCGTGGAAGACGGTGCGCAGCCCGGGTACGCCGTCGGCGAGCGCGGCGAGCGAGAGGTTGAAGGGCCCTGCCCCCACCCCCAGCAGATCGAGGGGCGGCGTGCGCGGTCCGGGCGTCATCGGGTTCCTCCGGCGGGGGTCGCTGGGGCGGCAGGGGGGCGTCCCGGGCGAGTCGTGCGCGTCGTCGACGTCATGGCGACAGCCTTTCCGCCGCGGGGGCATCGGTACCTTCGGCCGCCGAGGCTTCGCTCACGGCACGGTCCGCCGCGGCCGTGACGAGGTCGAGCAGCGGAAGCAGGTCGGCCGTCGCGGCGCTCGGGTGCAGCAGAGTGGCTTTCAGCCACAGGCGGCGCCGGCCGTCGCCGTCCTCCGCCACCGCCCGGCCGAGCACGGCGCGTCCCTCGGCGAGCAGGGTGCGACGGACAGCGGCGACCACGGCGTCGCCCGCTTCGTCGGGCAGCGCGTCGGCCACCGTCGGCCGGAACAGCACGGTGCTGATCCCGATCCCGCCGGGCCGGCGGCGCAGTGCGGGTCGCGCGTCCACGGCGTCGCCGAACTCGTGGGCCGTACGCACGCAGTGCTCCACCAGTTCGCCGAGTCCCCGGCGGCCGAGCGCCCGGAAGGTGACCGCCATCTTCAGGGCGTCGGGGCGCCGGGTGGTGCGGATCGAGCGGCCCAGCAGGTCCGGGAGCCCGGCCTCGGTGTCGTCGTCGGCATTCAGGTAGTCGGCGCGCAGGGACAGCGGCGCGAGCATCCCGGCGTCCGCGACGGCCAGCACCCCGGCGGCGACCGGCTGCCAGCCGAGCTTGTGCAGGTCGAACGTTACGGAGGCGGCGTGCTCCAGCCCCGCGAGCAGAGGGGCCAGGCGCTCGCTGAACAGCAGCGGCCCCCCGTACGCGGCATCGACGTGGAGTTGAGCCGTGTGCCGTTCGGCGATCCGGGCGATCTCCGGGAGCGGGTCGATGCGCCCCTCGTCGGTGGTTCCGGCGGTGGCGACGACCAGGACCGGTGCTCCGGCGAGGGCGGCCAGGGCTCGGTCGAGGGCGGCCGGGTCGATCCGGCCGTCGTGGCAGGCGACGACCGTGGGGGCGGGCAGCCCGAGCGTCCAGGCGGCGCGGTGGACGCTGTGGTGGGCGTTGGCTCCGGTCACCACGCGCAGGGGGCCGGGCGCCGCTCGTTCCCGGGCGAGGAGCAGGGCGACCAGATTGGACTCGGTGCCGCCGCTGGTGATGAGCGCGTCGGGGGCGGGAGCCGTCGGGTGGACGAGCCGGGCCAGTGCGGCGGTGGTCAGCTCCTCGATCACCCCGGCGGCGGGCGCCTGGTCCCAGGAGTCCATGGAGGGGTTGAGGGCCGCTCCCGCCAGCTCTGCCGCGACGGCCACGGCGAGCGGCGGGCAGTGCAGATGGGCGACGCAGGCGGGGTCGGCCGGATCGGCGGCCCCTTCCGCGACCGCGCGGACCGCGTCCGCGAGTGCGGCCTCGGGGCCGACGCCTTCCTCCGGCAGGACCGGGGCGCAGAGGGCGCGGGTGCTCAGGGCCACGGCCTCGGGCCCTCCGGCGGGCAGCGGACCGCCCCGGGCGCGGGCGCCGTTCTCCAGCGCGTCCAGAACGATCGCGGTGAGGTCCCGCAGGCGTCCCGGCCCGTGCGCACCGCCCGCGACGAGGCCTCCCCGTACGTTCTCCGCGTCGGGCGCCGTCGGCGTACCGGCGCTCACGCCCCGCCCTCCGCGGAAGGTTCACCGGGGAGTGGGAGCGGAGCACGCGGCATGGCGAAGCCCTTCGGTCGGAGTGCGCGGCGGGTCGTGCGGAAGCGGGGTCCGCGCGCAGGGCGACACCGGGGTGGAAGATCCACCACCGGACATTTGCTGGTTAGGCTAACCTAACCGGGAGGGTGCGAACGACCGGCGGCCCGCCGGGTCATGGAGGCTACTTCGCGTACCAGGGGCCCAAGTTGTTGGGTCCCGCCTCGGCTGCCCGGCGCAGCGCGTCCGTGGAGCCCAGCAGGTCGGACGGCAAGTAGCCGGAGCGGACGCCGAGTTCCCATCCGTGGACCTGGACGGCGAGGGCGGCCAGGGCGAGGGCGTCGAGCGGCAGCAGGGTGCGGGGCTCGGGAGCGGGTCCCACGCTCTCCCGGTAGGTGTCGAGCCGGACCGCCAACGCCTCCTCGAATGCCTGCTGTTCGTCGTCGAGGAGCACGCGCAACAGCCGCTGATCGGGGGTCGGGGCGCCTGCGGCGTCCAGTGCGGCGGCCGCCTGTGCCCGTTCGTCGGCGTCGGGCTTGCGCAGCGTCACGGTGGGCCAGTCGCTGGGCCGGTGGCCCTCCGCCTCGGTCAGGTAGAGGCACAGGGCGTCCATCGCGGCGAGGTCCGCCGGGTCCGACACCGAGTCGAGCCAGGAGTAGGGCACGCCCTCGTGGATCGCGGGCGCGTAGTCGTCGCGCAGCAGCAGCCCGATCACCCGCTGCCAGTCCCCCACGAGTCCGCTGACCAGGGAGATCGTGAAGGCGTCGAGCCAGGTCCGGGCCGAGGGGGCCTGTGCTCCCGCGTGGCCGAGGGCAGCGCCGAAGGATATGTCCTCGGTGCTGAGCTTCTCGCCGATCAGCGGGAAGGGGATCTCCTGGTCGCCTTCGGGGAAGCAGCCGACGCTCAACTCCCCCATGCGGCACTCGGCCGCCGTGCGCAGCGCGGAGCGCGCCACATCGTCGAGCGCGCCCCCCTTCGCGGCACGGGCGGCGACGTGGTCGAGCAGTTCGTCGGCCGCTTCGGCCAGGCGGCGGGGCGCCGGGTCGTCGTAACGCATCAGATGCCACCGCCCCACGGTGCGCCCGACGATGCCCTCCGACGCTTCGTCCAAGCGCCGGGCGTCCACCTCATGACACGTCACTTCCCGCACGCACCCCGCCCTTTCGTGATCTTCGATCCGGAAGCGGCACGCTATCAGCGGGCTCGGACATCCCCGGGGCCGTGCGGGTGCGGCCCGGGGGGGGGGGGGGGGGGGGGGGGCGCCCCCCCCCGCCCCGGGCCCGGATCACGCCGCTTCGGTGGGCAGCTCCGCGCGGATCTCCCGCGCGGCGGCGACCAGGTTCTCCAGGGAGGCCCGGGTCTCGGGCCAGCCGCGGGTCTTCAGGCCGCAGTCGGGGTTCACCCACAGGCGCCCGGCCGGGATGGCCTCAAGTCCCTTGCGTAGAAGGGCCGCTGCCTCTTCCGTGCTGGGGATGCGCGGGGAGTGGATGTCGTAGACGCCGGGTCCGGCCTCACGGGGGTAGCCGTGGGCGGCCAGTTCGCGGGCGACCTGCATGTGGGAGCGGGCCGCCTCCAGGCTGATGACGTCGGCGTCGAGGTCGTCGATGGCCTGGACGATGTCGCCGAACTCCGCGTAGCACATATGGGTATGGATCTGGGTGTCCGGCCGCACCCCGGCGGTGGCGAGTCGGAAGGACTCGGTCGCCCAGTCCAGGTACGCGGCGTGCTCGGCGGCCCGCAGCGGGAGCGTCTCGCGCAGTGCGGGCTCGTCGACCTGGATGACCGAAGTGCCGTTCGCCTCCAGGTCGTTGACCTCGTCGCGCAGGGCGAGGGCCACCTGGCGGGCGGTGTCGCCGAGCGGCTGGTCGTCACGGACGAAGGACCAGGCGAGCATGGTGACCGGCCCGGTGAGCATGCCCTTGACGGGACGCTCGGTCAGCGACTGCGCGTACGTCGTCCAGCGCACCGTCATCGGCTCGGGGCGCGAGATGTCGCCCGCGAGGACCGGCGGGCGGACGTAGCGGGTGCCGTAGGACTGGACCCAGCCGTGCTGGGTGGCGAGGTAGCCGGTGAGCTGCTCGGCGAAGTACTGGACCATGTCGTTGCGTTCGGGCTCGCCGTGCACCAGGACGTCGATCCCGGCCTTCTCCTGGAAGGAGAGGACCTCGCGGATCTCGTCCTTGATCCGCTCCTCGTAGCCCGCCTCGTCGATCCGCCCGGCACGCAGGTCGGCCCGTGCGGTGCGCAGTTCGGTGGTCTGCGGGAACGAGCCGATGGTGGTGGTCGGCAGCAGCGGCAGCCCGAGGTGGGCGCGCTGGGCGACGGTCCGCTCGGCGTACGGCTGGGAGCGGCGGCCGTCCGCGTCGGTGATCGCCGCCGTACGGGCCCGGACGGCCGGGTCGCGGGTGATGACGGCGTCGGTGCGGGAGGCCAGGTCGGCCCGGTTGGCGGCGAGTTCGGCGGCGATGGCCCCGGTGCCGCCGGACAGGCCGCGAGCCAGGACGACGATCTCCTGGGTCTTCTGCTTGGCGAAGGCGAGCCAGCGGGCGATCTGCGGGTCGATGTCGCGCTCGGCGTCCGCGTCCAGCGGGACATGGAGGAGGGAGCTGGAGGCGGAGACGTCGACGTGGTCCGCGAGGCCGAGGAGGGTCCCGAGGGTGGCGAGGGACTTCTCGTAGTCGTTGATCCAGATGTTGCGGCCGTTGACGACACCGGCGACCAGGAGTTTGCCGGGCAGTCCGCCGGCCGCCGCGAGGTCGTCGAGGTTCCCGGCGCCGGACTCGGTGAAGTCGAGCGCGAGACCGTCGACGGGGGCCTTGGCCAGGACCGGCAGCGCCTCGCCGAGCCGCCCGAAGTAGGAGGCGACCAGGAGCTTCGGCCGGTCGGTGAGTCCGCCGAGCTCGCGGTAGGCGCGGGCGGCGGCGTTCAGCTCGGCCGGGGTGCGGTCCTGGACGAGGGCGGGCTCGTCGAGCTGCACCCATTCCGCGCCCGCCGCACGCAGGTCGGAGAGGACCTCGGCGTACACGGGGAGCAGCCGGTCCAGCAGGGTCAGCGGCTCGAAGTCCGCGGCCACACCGGGGGCGGCCTTGGCGAGCAGGAGGTAGGTGACGGGGCCGACGAGCACCGGGCGCGGGGTGTGGCCGAGCGCGAGGGCCTCCTTGAACTCCGCGACCTGCTTGGCGGAGTCGGCGGCGAACACGGTGTCGGGTCCCAACTCGGGCACCAGGTAGTGGTAGTTGGTGTCGAACCACTTCGTCATCTCCAGCGGCGCGACGTCCTGCGTGCCGCGGGCCATGGCGAAGTAGCCGTCGAGGGCGTCGACGCGGACCGCTTCGCGGTGCCGCTCGGGGACAGCGCCGACCATGACGCTGGTGTCCAGGACATGGTCGTAGTACGAGAAATCACCGGTCGGCACGGAGTGGACGCCGGCCTCGGCGAGCTGCTGCCAGGTTCCCCGGCGCAGTTCGGCGGCGGTCTGCCGGAGGGTGTCCGCGTCGACGCGGCCCTTCCAGTAGCCCTCGATGGCCTTCTTCAGTTCACGGTTCTGACCCTGGCGGGGGTAGCCGTACACGGTGGCCCGTGCTGCCGCGGCTGCGGGCTTCGCTGTCACGTGACTCTCCTTCGCGAGCGTGTCTGCTGTCGCAGACCCCGGGACGGGACGCGGACGCGAAGGGATGGCGCGTCGGGCGGACAACGGGACACGGAGAACCGTGTCCGTCCACCTGACGGTTACGCCGACCCGCCCACGAGGTCACCGGGATCTCCGCACGCGAACGGTCGCGTGCGGACAGCGGGCAGGTCTTCGGACTCGCGGGCACGTCTGCCGGGGCAGACACCTACTGGCCGTCGCTTCCCAGACCCGGCCGGGCCCAGTGCGTATGACGGCGGTCGTTCCCACTCACCGCTGCGGGGCAGTCCCGGATTCCCACCGGGTTCCCTCTTACGACACCCTGTCCGGCTGACAGGGCGAACCAGCTGCACCGGTCAGCCTAAGGGGGTGACCGCCGGGCGCACACCGTTGTTCACACTTCGGACGGTGATGTGAGACACGAGGCCGACGCGTCCGGCCTTCGGCGGCCCGCGCCCGCCGGTGGTCCGGCGCGCCGGCGAGCGCCCGGCAGCAGCGCCGCGGGGACCAGTGCGAGCGCGGCCGTCGCGGCGAGCACCAGGAGCGCCGTCCCCATGGCTCCTTCCCACTGCTCCACCCGCCCGTCGCCGGCCGCGGGCAGCAGACCGGCGGCGACGGCGATGCCGAGGACGGGGCCGATGTTCACGGCGGTCTGCTTGAGGCCGCCCACCACTCCGGCGTATCCGGGCGGCGCGTCGCCCACCACGGTCCCGGTGGCCGTGACCATCACCGTGGCGTATCCGGCGCCCAGCAGCGCGAAGGCGGCCCCCATCGCCACCGGCCCGGTGCCCCGGTCGGTCCCGGCCAGCCCGACGATGCCGAGGACGACCAGCAGCGTGCCGCCGAGCGCGGTGGACCGCGCGCCCAGGACGCGCAGCACCCGCCCGGCGAGCGGCGCGCCGACGATCATCAGCGCCGTCATGGGCAGGGCTCGCAGAGCGCTGTCGAGCGGGTCGAGGCCCAGCGCGTACTGCAGGAAGTACGTGCCGGCGAACAGCGCGCCGAACATGCCGCTCGCGGTGAACAGCAGCATCACCATCGAGGCGGTGACCGGCACCGACCGCGCGACCGCCGCCGGTACCAGCGGATGGCGGCTGCGGCGTTCGTGGCGGACGAGGACGGCCGCCACGGCGGCCGAGCAGAGCAGTCCCCCCACCGTGCGGTGGTCGGCCCAGCCGTGCGGTTCCACCCCGGCGAGCGCGTTGACCAGGAGGGCGAGCGCGGCCGCGAGCAGGAGGGCCCCTCCCGCCTCCAGGCGGCGGGACGTGTTCCGGCCGGCGTCTTCCGGGACGCGGGCCGCCAGGCAGAACAGGCCGATCAGGAGCGCGATGGGCACGTTGACGACGAAGACGGACCGCCAGCCGAGCTGCGCCACCAGGAAGCCGCCGAGCAGCGGACCGGCGGCGGCGGCCACCCCGATGGCGCTGGTCCGCAGGGCGATGGGCAGGCCGAGCCGGTCCGGCGGGTAGACCTGGCGCAGCAGCGCCAGCGTCGCGGGCTGCAGCAGGGCTCCGAACACTCCTTGTACGGCGCGCAGCCCGATGACCCAGCCGACCGAGGGCGCCACGGCGATGCCCGCGGACGCGGCCCCGAAGCCGAGGGACCCGATCAGGAGCAGCCGGGTGTGGCCGTACCGGTCCCCCAGGCGTCCGGCGAGGACGAGCAGACTCGCCACCGCGAGGAGGTACGCCGTACTCGTCCACTGCACCTGGGCGAGGGGCGCGGAGAGATCACGCTGCAGGCTGGGCTGGGCCACGAGGAGGACGGAGCCGTCGAGCGCGACGATCATCGCCCCGGCGATACTGCCCGCGAGGGCGAGGCGGGGCCGGACAGGGGCGGTGGTGGGTACGGTCACGGGTTCGCCCGTCCGAGGTGGGCGTCGACGGTCCGGGCGATCAGCGCCGCGAGGCTCTCGTGGGCGCGCGCGTCGCCCGGCGAGGGGGCGCCGAGGGTGAGAGAAAGGCTTCCCCAGCTCCACAGTTGGGCGATGCCGTGGACGTTCGCCCAGAGTGCGGCGGCCACGACCTCCGGGGCAGGCTCGGGCCCGAGGGGCGGTTCCTGGGCGGTGTCCCGCCGGTGACGTGCGACCAGGGCGACGAGCGACGCGAACAGCGGGAGGGTCCTGTCCCGCAGCCTGGGCCGCCCGTCGGTCTCGTCGCCGCCGTCCAGCAGGTCGTGACGGAACATCAGCTCGAACATCGGGCGGTGTTCGACAGCGAATCCGACGTAGACGTCGGCGAGGTGGCGCAGCTGGACGCGCGGGTCGCCGTCCGGCCGGAGGGAGGTGTCGAGCCGGTCCTTCAAGGCGTCGAATCCGCGCCCCGCGATGGCGGAGAGCAGCGAGCGGTGGGTCGGGAAGTAGCGTCGCGGGGCGCCGTGCGAGACACCGGCGCGACGGGCGATCTCCCGCAGCCCCAACGCCGCGATGCCCTCGGTCGCCACCATCTCGACGCCGACGTCCACCAGTCGTTCCCGCAGCGGGGTTTCGTCTTCCATGAGGAACTTCTAGCATCATCGCGTAGACACTGTCTACTCGTGGGGCGGCAGGAGCTCCGGCCGTTCCGCGCCCGTTCGACCGGTCGTCACACAATCCCTGATCCCCGGTCAGGTCTCTCGCCTCGACTGTGCGGAGGCGGTGACCCAGATGTAACCGAATGGCGTAGAGAACACGGAACCACGGAGCGTCACAAGCCGTTCTTCTTCCCACTACACGGCCGCCGGTCCCGGCGATGCCGACCGAGGAAAGGAAAACGCCCTATGAAGAAGACAGTCGGGTGGGCCCAGGACGGCGACGACTGGACGATCACCGTGAACGGCACGCTGTATCGCGCGATCGAACGGCCGGCGGACGGCCGGGTGCACGACTACCTGGTGCGGGGCGACGACCTGTCCGCCGAGTGCCCGAGCCTGGGGCACGGGCTCGGCGCGATCCGGGCGCACGAGACCCGGCGCTGACACCCCGCCGGTCCGACGACGAGGTGCGGAGGCCGCCGCCGCCCGCGCCTCGACGTGGGCCCGTCAGCCCTCCGCGCCGTCGCCGTCCATGCTCTCCGGTGCCGGGCGCAGCAGATAGGTGTCCATGATCCAGCCGTGCCGTTCGCGGGCCTCCGCGCGCAGCCGGCTGATCCGGCCGGCGACCTCGTCGAGCGGGCCGGAGACCAGGATCTCGTCGGGGGTGCCGATGTACGCGCCCCAGTGGATCCACAGGCCCCTGCCCGTCAGATGGGTGAAGCTCTCGTGGCCGTCGAGCATCACGACGATGTCGACGTCGTTCCCGGGAAAGCCCTGGGCCAGACGCCTGCCGGGGGTGATGTGGATGGGGCGGCCGACCCCGTTCAGGGTGACGCGGTGGCGGGCGGCGAGGGCGGAGACGCTGCTGATGCCGGGGATCACCTCATGGCCGAATTCCACCGTGCCACGGCCCCGGATGTCGTCGAGGATCGCGAGGGTGCTGTCGTAAAGCGACGGGTCGCCCCAGACCAGGAAGGCGCCGCACTGTCCCGGCGCGAGCTCCTCGATGATCAGGCGTTCGCAGATGTCGGCGCGGCGGTGGCGCCAGTCGTGCACGGCCGAGGCGTAGCGCCCGCCGTCCTGCTGGGTGCGGTCCCGCCACGGGTCCTCGGCCTCGACGACGCGGTAGGGGCCGGTGAGGTGTTCGTCGAGGATCTCCCGCCGCAGCCGGGTCAGGGACTCCTTCTCCCTGCCCTTGCCGAGCACGAAGAAGACGTCGGCCCTGCGCATGGCCTTCACCGCGGCGAGGGTCAGGTGGTCGGGGTCGCCGGCGCCCATGCCGATGACGAGGATGTGGCGGGGTGCGTCGCTCATGTCGGCCGATCATGCCAGGAGCGAGGCGGGGTGGACTTACTAGGACGTCCAACTATATGTTCGTGAGCAGCGGGGTGACCGGTGCAGATGCGGTTGCCCTCAAGGCCCGTGGTGTCAGGGAAGCCGGTGCGATTCCGGCGCGGTCCCGCCACTGTGACCGGGGAGTTCGTCCTCGCAGGACACGCCACTGACGGTGAAGCAGCCGTTGGGAAGGCATGAGGACGGGCGTCGATCCGGGAGTCAGGATACCGGCCGCGGGATGTTCCGTGTTTCCACGAGGATGGAGCAGACACGCATGGCACCGGTCCGCATGCACGGCCCCGTGGGCCTCTCCCGGCGAGCGGTTCCCCCCGCCCCCTGACTGGCCCCACCGCCCTTCGCGTCCCGCGACGGCAGGCCCCTCCACGTCCGCGCGCACCGAACCGAACCGGTGTGCCGTGCGCCGGTGGCCGCCGCGCGCCATCCCCGGATCTCACCTGACGATCTCACCGACGAGAGCAGGCTTCCATGGTCCGCGAACTCACCCATTTCATCGGCGGCAAGCACACGCCCGGCACCTCGGGCACGTACGGCGATGTGTACGACCCCAACACCGGCCGGGTCCAGGCGCGCGTGCCGCTCGCCGACCGCTCCGAGACCGAGGCCGCCATCGCGGATGCCGCCGAGGCGCAGCGCGAGTGGGGCGAGTGGAATCCGCAGCGCCGCGCCCGGGTGCTGCTGCGCTTCCTCCAGCTCGTCGAGAAGGAGAAGGACGCGCTGGCCCGGCTGCTCTCCTCCGAGCACGGCAAGACCGTGGCCGACGCGCACGGCGACCTCGCGCGCGGACTGGACGTGGTGGAGTTCGCCGCCGGTGTCCCGCATCTGCTGAAGGGCGAGTTCAGCGACAACGCGGGGTCCGGGATCGATGTCCACTCGTTGCGCCGGCCGCTCGGCGTCGTCGCGGGCATCACCCCGTTCAACTTCCCGGCGATGATTCCGCTGTGGAAGGCCGCACCCGCTCTGGCCTGCGGGAACGCCTTCATCCTGAAGCCCTCCGAGCGGGACCCGTCGGTGCCGCTGCGGCTGGCCGAACTGTTCCTGGAGGCGGGTCTGCCGCCCGGGGTGCTCAATGTCGTCAACGGCGGCAAGGAGACGGTGGACACCCTGCTGGAGGACCCGCGCGTCAAGGCGCTCGGCTTCGTCGGCTCCACGCCGATCGCCGCGCACATCTACGCCACGGCCGCCGCCCACGGCAAGCGCGCGCAGTGCTTCGGCGGGGCGAAGAACCACATGATCGTGATGCCGGACGCGGACCTGGACCAGGCGGTGGACGCGCTGATCGGCGCCGGTTACGGCTCGGCGGGCGAGCGGTGCATGGCGATCTCGGTGGCGGTGCCCGTGGGCGAGGCCACCGCCGACGCGCTGGTCGCCCGGCTCACCGAGCGGATCGCCGAGCTGCGGATCGGCCGCTCGGACGACCCGGACGCCGACTTCGGGCCGCTGGTGGGCCGCGACGCGGTGGACCGGGTCCGCGGCTATGTCGACCTCGGCGTCGAGGAGGGCGCCGAACTGGTCGTCGACGGACGCGACTTCACCCTGGAGGGGCACGAGGACGGCTTCTTCGCCGGTGCCTCGCTCTTCGACCGGGTCACCCCGGACATGCGGATCTACCAGGAGGAGATCTTCGGCCCGGTGGTGTGCGTGGTCCGCGCGGCCGACTACGAAGAAGCGCTGCGACTGCCCTCGGAGCACCCGTACGGCAACGGCGTCGCGCTCTTCACCCGCGACGGCGACACCGCACGCGACTTCACCCGCCGCGTCGACACCGGCATGGTCGGCGTCAACGTGCCGATCCCGGTGCCGGTGGCGTACCACACGTTCGGCGGCTGGAAGCGGTCCGGCTTCGGCGACCTGAACCAGCACGGGCCGGACGCCATCCGCTTCTACACCCGTACGAAGACCGTCACTTCGCGCTGGCCCGCCTCGGGTATCCGGGACGGCGCGAGCTTCACGATTCCGACCATGGGATGAGTGCCGTGACCACGCTCCTCACCGACGACCAGCTCGCGGTCGTCGAGACGACCCTGGACTTCGCCCAGGAACACCTGGCCCCGCACGCCGTGGCCTGGGACCAGGACAAGCACTTCCCGGTCGACGTCCTACGCAAGGCGGCGGGGCTCGGCCTCGGCGGCGTCTACGTACGCGATGACATCGGCGGCTCCGGGCTCTCCCGCTCCGACGGGGTCCTCGTCTTCGAAGCCCTGGCCACCGGCTGCCCGTCCATCGCGGGCTATCTCTCCATCCACAACATGGTCGGCTGGATGGTCGACCGGTACGGCACCGCGGACCAGCGGGGCCGCTATCTGCCGGAGCTCTGCACCATGGAGCAGCTCGGCAGCTACTGCCTGACCGAACCGGGCGCCGGCTCCGACGCCGCCGCGCTGCGCACCCGCGCGGTCCGCGACGGCGACCACTACGTGCTGACGGGGACGAAACAGTTCATCTCCGGGGCGGGCGCCTCGCACCTCTACATCGTGCTGGCCCGCACCGGCGACGACGGGCCCCGGGGGATCTCCGCGTTCCTCGTCGAACGGGACGATGCGGGGCTGTCGTTCGGGCCCAACGAGAAGAAGATGGGGTGGAACGCCCAGCCCACCCGGCAGGTCCTGCTGGACGAGGTGCGGATCCCGGCCGACCGGCTGCTCGGCGAGGAGGGCGGCGGCTTCCGGATCGCGATGAACGGCCTGAACGGTGGCCGACTGGGCATCGCCGCCTGCTCGTTGGGCGGTGCACAGAGCGCGCTGGACCGCAGCCTGGCCCATCTCGCGGACCGGGAGGCGTTCGGCGGCCGGCTGCTGGACGCGCAGGCGCTGCAGTTCCGGCTGGCCGACATGGCGACCGAACTGGCCGCGGCCCGCGCCCTGGTGCGGCAGGCCGCCGAAGCGCTCGACCGGAACGTCGCGGGCGCACCGCAACTGTGCGCGATGGCCAAGCACTTCGCGACCGACACCGGCTACTCGGTGGCCGACCGGGCGCTCCAACTGCACGGCGGCTACGGCTATCTGGCCGAGTACGGCATCGAGAAGATCGTCCGGGACCTGCGGGTCCACCAGATCCTGGAAGGGACCAACGAGATCATGCGCGTCATGGTGGCCCGGAGTCTGACGGGAGCCCTGCGATGACCGAGGAGCTCGTACGGGTACACATCGAAGGGCGTACGGGGGTGCTGACCCTGAACCGCCCCAAGGCGCTCAACGCCCTCACCCACACGATGGTGGAGACGATCGCGGCGGCCCTGGACCGGTGGGAGCACGACCCCGAGGTGGGCGCCGTCGTCATCACCGGGGCCGGGGAACGCGGCCTGTGCGCCGGCGGCGACATCCGGTCCATCTACGAGGACGCCCGCGCGGGCGGCACGGCCTCGGCCGCGTTCTGGCGCGACGAGTACCGGCTCAACGCCCGCATCGCCCGCTACCCGAAGCCGTACGTCGCGGTCATGGACGGCATCGTGATGGGCGGCGGGGTCGGGGTGTCGGCGCACGGCAGCGTCCGGATCGTCACCGAGCGGTCCAAGGTGGCCATGCCGGAGACCGGGATCGGCTTCGTGCCGGATGTCGGCGGCACCTATCTGCTGGCGCTGGCCCCCGGCGAGCTGGGCACCCATCTCGCCCTGACCGGCGCGGTGGTGGGGGCCGGGGACGCCCTGCTGTGCGGGCTCGCGGACCACTTCGTGCCGCAGGCGAACCTGCCCGCGTTCCTCGCCGACCTGCGGACCGAGGCTCCGGCCCCGGTACTTCACCGCCACGTCCGGGACGCCCCCCTCGGCGCGCTGGACGCCAACCGCGCCTGGATCGACCACTGTTACGCCGCCGACACGGTCGAGGAGATCGTGGAACGGCTGCTCGCCTCCGACGCCCCGGCGGCCGGAGAGGCGGCCGCCACGATCCTCGACCGCTCGCCCACCGCGCTGAAGGTCACGCTGGCCGCGCTGCGCCGGGCCCGCGAACTCGGGCCGCTGGAACGGGTGCTGGAGCAGGAGTACCGGGTCTCGTACGCGGCCCTGACCTCCCCCGACCTGGTGGAGGGCATTCGGGCCCAGGTGATCGACAAGGACCGGACACCGCGCTGGTCGCCCGGCACGCTCGTGGAGGTCACGGACGCGGACGTGGCCCGGTACTTCGCACCGACCGGCGGCGAGGAACTGTCCCTCGCCGCATCCGACTCACCGCAGGAGGTGCCCTGGTGACCGCCACGACCGTCGCATTCATCGGCCTCGGCCACATGGGCGGCCCGATGGCTGCCAACCTGGTCCGGGCCGGGCACCGGGTGCTCGGCCACGACCTCGTCGAGTCCTGCCTGGCGGCCGCCGTGGAGGGCGGGGTCGAGGCGGCCCGGTCCGCCGCCGAGGCGGCGGCCGTCGCGGACGTGGTGATCACCATGCTGCCCGCCGGACGCCATGTCCTCTCCCTGTACGGGCCGGAGGGCCTGCTCGCCGCCGCCCGCCCCGGCACCCTGTTCGTCGACTGCTCGACCATCGACGTGGCCGACTCCCGGGCCGCCCACGCGGCGGCCTCGGCTGCGGGTCACCGCTCGCTGGACGCCCCGGTCTCCGGCGGGGTCGTGGGGGCCGAGGCGGGCACGCTCACGTTCATGGCCGGGGGCGAGGAGGCCGCGTTCGCGGCGGCCGAGCCGCTGTTGTCCGTGATGGGCAGGAAGGCGGTGCACTGCGGTGCGGCGGGCGCCGGGCAGGCGGCGAAGATCTGCAACAACATGATCCTCGGCGTCTCGATGATCGCCGTCAGCGAGGCGTTCGTCCTCGCCGAGAGCCTGGGCCTGTCCGACCAGGCGCTGTACGACGTGGCGTCGGCGGCCTCCGGCCAGTGCTGGGCGCTCACCGTCAACTGCCCGGTCCCCGGCCCGGTCCCGACGAGCCCGGCCAACCGGGACTACCGCCCCGGATTCGCCGCGCCCCTGATGGCGAAGGACCTCGGGCTGGCCGCCAACGCGGTCCACGCCGGCGGCGTGGACGCCGAACTGGGGCTCCGCGCAGCCGAGTTGTACGCCAGGTTCGCCGAGGGCGCGGGGGCGGACCAGGACTTCTCCGGGATCGTCCGGGCCATCCGGGCCGCTTCGTCGAACACCACCGATGCACAGGAAGGCACCACCGCGTGAGCGAGAACAGCGAGAGCACGTCCACCCCGGGCCCGTACGGGACCATCCTGGTCGAGCGCCGGGGCCGTACCGCCCTGCTCACCCTGAACCGGCCCAAGGCGCTCAACGCGCTGAGCCTGGAGGTCATGCGGGAGACGGTCGAGGCGACCGAGGCCCTGGACCGGGACCCGGACGTCGGCTGCGTCGTCATCACCGGCAGCGGCGAGAAGGCGTTCGCGGCGGGGGCGGACATCAAGGAGATGCAGCCGCAGAGCTACACGGACATGTATCTCAGCGACTGGTTCACCGCCTGGGACCGCCTCGGGCAGCTCCGCACGCCCACGATCGCCGCCGTACGGGGCTACGCCCTGGGCGGGGGCTGCGAGTTGGCCATGATGTGCGACCTGGTCATCGCCGCGGAATCGGCGGTCTTCGGGCAGCCGGAGATCCGGCTCGGGGTGATCCCGGGCATCGGCGGCTCCCAGCGGCTGACCCGGGCGGTCGGCAAGGCCAAGGCGATGGACCTGTGCCTGACCGGCCGGAACATGGGCGCCGAGGAGGCGGAGCGGGCCGGACTCGCCTCCAGGATCGTCCCGGACGCGGATCTGCTGGAGGAGGCGCTCGCCATCGCGGACACGGTCTCCGGCATGTCGGCGCCCGTCGCGATGATGGCGAAGGAGGCGGTGAACCGCGCCTTCGAGACGACGCTCGCCGAGGGCGTCCGTTTCGAACGCCGCCTGTTCCACGCGGTGTTCGCCACGGCCGACCAGAAGGAGGGCATGAAGGCGTTCACCGAGAAGCGGCCGGCGGAGTTCACCCACCGCTGAGGTCAGCCCCCGGGCCGTCGGCCTCCACCGGGTACGGCACATGCGTACGACGGTCGGGGTCGACGGCCAGCCGGCCCCCGGCCGGGGGCCGGGCCCGCTGGGCGCAGTCCTGCCGTTCGCAGATCCGGCAGCCGAGCCCGATGGGGGTGGCCGACCGGGGGTCGTCCAGGGCCAGCCCTTCGGCGTACACCAGCCGGTGGGCGTGGCGTAGCTCGCAGCCGAGCGCGACGGCGAAGTCGGCCCGGGGCGCGCGGTGGCCGAAACCGCCACGCGTCACGGTCCGGGCCACCCAGAAGTACCGCTTGCCGTCCGGCATTTCGGCCACCTGGGTGAGGATGCGGCCGGGCGCGGAGAACGCCTCGTACACCGTCCAGAGCGGGCAGGTGCCGCCGAGCCGGGAGAAGTGGAAGTCGCTGGCGGACTGCCGCTTGGAGATGTTCCCCGCCCGGTCGACGCGGAGGAACGAGAACGGCACCCCCCGGCCACCGGTGCGCTGGAGGGTGGAGAGCCGGTGGCAGACGGTCTCGAAGCCGACGCCGAAGCGGGCCTGGAGCAGCTCGATGTCGTAGCGCAGCTCCTCGGCGGCCCGGTGGAAGGCGGTGTACGGCATGAGCAGGGCGCCGGCGAAGTAGTTGGCGAGGCCGATACGGGCCAGCCCCGCCGCCTGTGCGGAGGCGAGTTCGCCGCCGGCGACCAGGGTGTCGAGTAGCGATCCGTGTTCCAGCAGGGCGAGTTGGGTGGCGAGCTGGAAGGCGCGCTGGGCCTCGCTGAGCCAGGGCGAGAGCAGCAGGAGGCCGCTGTCGGGGTCGAAGCGGCGGGCTTCGGCGGCCCGTTCGGGGTCGGTGGTGACGACGGTGATGCCGTGGCGGGTGGCGAGACGGCTCTTCAGTGCGTCGGCGGTGCGGCCCGCCGAACCCGTGCCGAGGTCGGTCGCGGTGCGTTCGGCCACCACGTCCAGGGCGCCGAAGTGGTTGTGGTGGGCGTAGAAGAAGTCCCGTACCTCGTCATGGGGTTCGGCGGTGAGGAGCGATGCACCGTCCTGCGGCGGGGCGAGGGCGACGACCCGCTCGGCGGCGTCCCGGTAGCGGTGGTGCAGGGCGACCAGAGCGCGGGCCACCTCCGGGTGGTCGCGGGCCACGTCGGCGGCCTCCTCCAGCGGGACCTGGGTCCCGCAGGCCTCGTCGCCGAGAGCGGCGCGGAGGTCGGTGGCGAGGCGCTCCTCGTCGGCCTCGGAGAAGAACTCGGGGTCGACGCCGAAGACCTCCGCGATCCGCAGCAGCACGGGCGCGGTCAGCGGGCGGCGGCTGTGCTCGATCTGGTTGAGGTAGCTGGTGGAGAGGCCGAGTGCGCGGGCCAGCTCGACCTGGTTCATCCCTCGCTCCCGGCGCAGCCGCCGCAGCTTGGCGTGGGCGTAGATCTTCCGTCCGGCAGGCCGTCCCATCGGCTCGGCACCCCTTTCCGCGCTGCTGCCTCGACTCCGGGGCTTTCTGCGAAAGTAGCATCCGCATCTTTCGCAGGATTCGCAGATTCGCAGCTCAGCGCTGTACGGATTGTGCACAGTGGAGCGGTCGCATCGGGGGCCGGAGCGGGGAAAGCTCCTTCCGTACGGCACCACCGACGTCGCGAGGAGCCCCGTGATCGACCACCACGTCCGCGTCCACCCCAGCGCCGCCCGGCTGCCCCGCGAGGAGCAGCTCGCCTGGAAGCTGGCGGCCGTCGCCACCGGCACCCAGTACGCCTCCGCCCTCGATCCGCAGGCGGCCACGATGGCCGTCAACCGGGTCGTCGACAACGCCTCCGTCGCCGTGGCGTCCCTGCTCCGCCGGCCGGTCGCGGTCGCCCGCGGCCAGGCGCTGGCCCATCGCGCCACCCCGGGAGCGGCCGTGTTCGGCGCGGCCCCCGGTGTCCGGGTCTCTCCCGAGTGGGCGGCCTGGGCCAACGGCACGGCCGTTCGGGAGCTGGACTTCCACGACACGTTCCTGGCCGCGGACTACGCGCACCCCGGGGACAACATCCCGCCGCTGCTCGCCGTGGCCCAGCACACCGGGCGCACCGGCGCGGAGCTGCTGCGCGCGATCGTCGCCGCGTACGAGATCCATGTGGCCCTGGTGCGGTCCATCTGCCTGCACGAACACCGCGTCGACCATGTGGCCCACCTGAGCGCCGCCACCGCGTGCGGGCTCGGCGCGCTGCTCGGGCTGGACACGGGGACCACGTACCAGGCGGTCCAGCAGGCGGTGCACACGACGACGGCGACCCGGCAGTCGCGCAAGGGTGAGATCTCCAGCTGGAAGGCGTTCGCCCCGGCGTTCGCGGGCAAGGCGGCGATCGAGGCGGTGGACCGGGCGATGCGCGGCGAGGGTTCGCCGTCGCCGGTCTACGAGGGTGAGGACGGGTTCCTCGCCCGGATGCTGGACGGGCCGGACGCGGCGTACACGGTGGCGCTGCCGGAGCCGGGCGAGGCGCGGCGCGCGATCCTGGACACGTATACGAAGGAGCACTCCGCGGAGTACCAGGCGCAGGCGGTCATCGACCTGGCGCGGCGGCTGCGGGAGCGGACGGGCCCGACGGAGAAGATCCGCTCGATCGTGCTGCACACCAGCCACCACACGCACCAGGTGATCGGTTCCGGTTCGGGCGACCCGCAGAAGTACGACCCGACGGCGAGCCGCGAGACGCTGGACCACTCGGTCCCGTACATCTTCGCGGTCGCCCTGGAGGACGGGGCCTGGCACCACGAGCGGTCGTACGCCCCCGAGCGAGCGCGGCGGCCCGGGACGGTGGAGCTGTGGCAGCGGATCTCCACGGTGGAGGACCCGGAGTGGACCCGCCGCTACCACGACCCGGACCCGGAGCGGCGGGCCTTCGGCGGCCGGGCGGTGGTGACGCTGGTGGACGGCACGGTGATCGAGGACGAGCTGGCGGTGGCCGACGCGCACCCGGCGGGAGCCCGCCCGTTCGACCGTACGGGGTACGTGGCGAAGTTCCGTACGCTCGCGGAGGGCATCGTGGCCGCCGGGGACCAGGACCGCTTCCTGACGGCGGCCGAGGGGCTCGCGGAGCTGCCGGCAGACGGTCTCGACGCGCTGTTCCCGGTCGTGGACACGGAGGCGGTCGCGGCCTTCGACGCGGGGCTCCCGAAGGGGCTGTTCTGATGCTGCACACCCGCACCACACCCACCGAGCGCCGCCGCACGTTCCGCGAACAGCTCGCCTCCGGGCGGCTGTTGCGCATGCCGGGCGCGGTCAACCCGTACTCGGCGCGGCTGATCCAGGAGACCGGGTTCGAGGCGGTGTATCTGTCGGGGGCGGTTCTCGCCGCCGAACTGGCGCTCCCCGACCTCGGGTTGACCTCCTCGACCGAGATCGCGGCGCGGGCCCAGCAGATCGCCCGGGTCACGGACCTGCCCGCCCTGATCGACGCGGACACCGGGTTCGGCGAACCCATGAACGCCGCGCGCACGGTGCAGTTGATGGAGGATGCCGGGCTGGCGGGGCTGCATCTGGAGGACCAGGTCAACCCCAAGCGGTGTGGCCATCTGGACGGCAAGACGCTCGTGGGGCGCGCCGAGATGGCCCGTAAGGTACGGGCCGCCGTGGATGCCCGCCGCGATCCGGACTTCCTGCTGATGGCCCGCACGGACGCCCGCGGCCCCGAGGGGCTGACGGCGGCGATCGACCGCGCGAAGGCGTACGTGGACGCGGGCGCCGACGCCGTCTTCCCCGAAGCGCTCGCGGACGAGGGCGAGTTCGAGGCGTTCCGGGCCGCCGTGGACGTACCGCTGCTGGCCAACATGACGGAGTTCGGCAAGGGCCCGCTGCTGGACGCGGCCACGCTGGAGAACCTCGGCTACAACATCGCGCTCTACCCCGTCACCCTCTTCCGCCTCGCGATGGGCGCGGTGGAGGACGGGCTGCGGACCCTGGCCGCCGACGGCACCCAACAGGCCCTGCTCCCCCGGATGCAGACGCGTTCGCGGCTGTACGAGGTGCTCGGCTACGAGGAGTACGGCGCGTTCGACTCGGCGGTCTTCGACTTCACGCTGCCGCCGGACGCCTGACCACCAAGCCCCTCATCCACGTACGCCCGGAGGTTCACCATGCCCGCACCCGTATCCGCCACCCCCGAGATCCACCGCGGTCTCGCCGGGGTCGCCGTCGACACCACCGCCATCTCCACCGTCATCCAGGAGACCAACTCCCTGACCTACCGCGGCTATCCGGTCCAGGACCTGGCCGCCCGCTGTTCCTTCGAGGAGGTCGCGTATCTGCTCCGGTACGGCGAGCTGCCCGACGCGGCCGAGCTGACGTCCTTCGAGGCCCGCGAACGCGCGCTGCGGCCGCTGGACCGGACCACCGCCGAGCTGCTGGCCCGGCTGCCGGAGACCTGCCATCCGATGGATGTGCTCCGGACGGCGGTGAGCTTCTTCGGCTCCGAGGACCCGACCGAGGAGGACGACAGCACCGCCGCCCATCACGCCAAGTCCCTCGCCCTGCTGGCCCGGCTGCCGGTGGTGGTGGCCACCGACCACCGGCGGCGGCGCGGGCTCGCCCCCGTGGCGCCGGATCCGTCGCTCGGGTACGCGGAGAACTTCTTCCACATGTGCTTCGGGAGCGTGCCGGACCCGGAGGTGGTGCGCTGCTTCGAGGTCTCGTTGATCCTCTACGCCGAGCACAGCTTCAACGCCTCGACGTTCACCGCCCGGGTCGTCACTTCCACGCTCTCCGACCTGTACAGCGCGGTGACGGCGGCGATCGGGGCGCTCAAGGGGCCGCTGCACGGCGGGGCCAACGAGGCCGTGATGCACATGCTCCACGAGATCGGCGATCCGGACCGGGCGGAGGAGTGGCTGGACGAGGCGCTGGCCGCCAAGCGGAAGATCATGGGCTTCGGCCACCGGGTCTACCGGCACGGCGACTCCCGGGTGCCGATCATGCAGGAGGCCACCGACCGGCTGGTGGCGCGGGCGGGCGACCCGGACGTGACCCGGCTGGCGACCCTGCACGCCGCTCTCCGCCGGGCGATGATCAGCCGCAAGGGCATCCACCCCAACCTGGACTACCCCGCCGGGCTCGCGTACCACCTGATGGGGTTCGACGTCGCGGCCTTCACCCCGATCTTCGTGATGAGCCGGATCACCGGGTGGACCGCCCACATCAGCGAGCAGCTCGAGCACAACGCGCTGATCCGGCCGCTCGGCGTCTACAACGGCCCCGGGCAGCGCACGGTCCCGGCGCACACCGTCGCATGAACGGGGGATGATCGACGCCCCCGCACGCGTTACATCCGGATGTGTCCGGCTCGTCCGTCGAGCCGGGCCTTCGCGATGGACATCAGGAGTTGGAGGCGGCGCTGTGCACGGTGAGTACAAGGTTCCCGGCGGCAAGCTGGTCGTGGTGGATCTGGAGGTGGCGGGCGGGGCGCTGCGGAACGTCCGCGTCGCCGGGGACTTCTTCCTCGAACCGGACGAGGCCATCCTGGCGATCGACGCGGCGCTGGAAGGCGCTCCGGCCAACACCGACACGGCCGGGCTCGCGGCCCGGATCGAGGCGGCGCTGCCCGACTCCGCGGTGATGCTCGGGCTGAGCGCGGAGGGGGTCGCCATCGCCGTACGCCGGGCGCTCGCGCAGGCCACGGAGTGGAGCGACTACGACTGGCAGCTGATCCACGAGGCCCCGCAGTCGCCCGCGCTGCACATGGCGCTGGACGAGGTGATCACCGCCGAGGTCGCGGCGGGGCTGCGGCCGCCGACGCTGCGGGTCTGGGAGTGGGACTCCCCCGCCGTGATCATCGGCAGCTTCCAGTCGCTGCGCAACGAGGTCGACCCTGCAGGCGTCGAGCGGCACGGGGTGAACGTCGTGCGCCGGATCTCCGGCGGCGGCGCGATGTTCGCCGAGCCGAGCTCCACCATCACCTACTCGCTGGCCGTTCCGCAGTCACTCGTCTCGGGTCTCTCCTTCGCCGACAGTTACGCCTATCTGGACGACTGGGTCCTCGAAGCCCTGGCCGACATGGGCATCAAGGCCTGGTACCAGCCGCTCAACGACATCGCCACCGAGGTCGGCAAGATCGCCGGGGCCGCGCAGAAGCGGATGGTCGGACCGGACGGCGGGCCGGGCGCCGTGCTGCACCACGTGACGATGGCGTACGACATCGACGCCGACAAGATGCTGGAGGTGCTGCGGATCGGGAAGGAGAAGATGTCCGACAAGGGCACCCGGTCCGCGAAGAAGCGTGTCGACCCGCTGCGGCGGCAGACGGGGCTGCCCCGCCAGGTCGTCATCGAGCGGATGATCGACTCCTTCCGCAAGCGCCACGGCCTCACCGCGGGCAGCGTGACACAAGCCGAGCTGGCACGCGCCGAGGAGCTCGTACGCACCAAGTTCGGTACGCCGGAGTGGACTGCCCGGGTGCCGTAGGGCGTCCGGGCGGACCGATCGTACGGGGAGGAGGGCAGCCCGTCGGGTCAGTCGACGGTCACCACCACGGAGTGCCATCCGCTCGCACCGTCGGGGACGGTCTTGGTGCGCTCCTCGGTCTGGACCTCACCGGTACGGTCGGTGGCCCGGACGGTCAGGGTGTGGCCGCCGGGGGTCGCCTTCCACGGGTAGGACCACTGGCGCCAGGTGTCGACGGTGTCCTGTTCGGCGAGCTGTGCCGGTCGCCAGGGGCCCTCGTCCACCCGGATCTCGACCTTCTCGATGCCGCGGTGCTGGGCCCAGGCCACCCCGGCCACCATGACCGTGCCGGCCTCCGGGCGGCCGAAGGGCTTGGGGGTGTCGATCCGGGACTGGGTCTTGATCGGGGCCTTGCGGGCCCACTTGCGCTTCACCCAGTACGGGTCGTAGGCGTCGAACGTCGTGAGCTCGATGTCCTCGAGCCACTTGCAGGCCGAGACGTATCCGTACAGTCCGGGGACGACCATGCGCACGGGGAATCCGTGGACGAAGGGCAGCGGTTCGCCGTTCATCCCGACCGCGAGCATCGCGTCCCGGCCGTCCATGACGTCCTCGACGGGGGTGCCGAGTGCCATCCCGTCCACGGAGCGGGCGACGATCTGGTCGGCCGGGCCGCCCCGGGACGGCGGCTTCACCCCGGCCTCCTTGAGCAGGTCGGAGAGCCGGACGCCGATCCAGCGGGCGTGGCCGACGTAGGGGCCGCCGACCTCGTTGGAGACGCAGGTGAGGGTGATCTCCCGCTCGATCAACGGGCGTCGGAGCAGGTCCTGGTACGTGAACTCCAGGTCCCGCCGCACGCCCTTGCCGTGGATCCGCAGCCGCCAGGAGTTCGCGTCCACCTTGGGGATCACCAGGGCCGTGTCCACCCGGTAGAACGTGTCGTTCGGGGTGGTGAAGGGGCTGATGCCCCGGACCCTGAGCTGTGCGCCCGCCGGGACCGGCTTCGCGGGCGAGGCCGGTCCCGGCAGCCGTACGGCATCGCGCGAGGCGACGGCGTCCTGGGCGCTCCGCCCGTTGAGGAACCGGCCGGCGGCTCCCGCCGCTGTGGAGGCGGCGGCCGCGGCCGTGGCGGCGATCAGGAATCCGCGGCGGTCCCAGCCGCCCTCCTGCTCCTGATCTCCCGTGATCCGGTGCGGCGCGGTGAGCCTGCCGATGAGGACGTACAGCAGGACGGCCCCGACGACCGCCCCCAGCAGGGACGGCAGTCCGTCCACGAGCCCCGTGGAGTCCGGCCTGCTGACGGCGGCCGCCGTGCCGACCACGCCGAAGAGCAGGACGGC
This sequence comes from Streptomyces sp. NPDC091289, assembly GCF_044757365.1. NCBI lineage: Bacteria > Bacillati > Actinomycetota > Actinomycetes > Kitasatosporales > Streptomycetaceae > Streptomyces > Streptomyces sp. NPDC091289. The sequence continues at coordinate 89,995 of NZ_JBIVUT010000013.1, read as the reverse complement.
TGCGGCGCCGGTACGCCGGTGGCGCAGCGCCAACAGGCCGACGGCCAGGGCGAAGAGGGCGAGCGTGGCGACGATGCCGAGTTGCAGGACGAGCTTGTCGTCCTCGCCGAAGTTCCGGATCGCCCAGTCCTTCACACCGGCGGGCGTCCGGTCGATGGCCGCTCCGCCGACCGCTGTCACGGGACTCGCCTCGGGCCGGACGGCCGCCGAGACGAGCTCGGCGAAGGCCAGCGAGGCGAATCCCGCGAGCAGTCCGCTCAGGGCGGCGAGCGTGCCGCGGGTCAGGGCTGTCCGGGTGATCCTCACGGTCGTCATTCGGAGCCCCGGCCCCGGCGGATTGGTCCTTCACCCGTACGGGCTCCGAACGCGAACCGCCCCGGCGGGCACGAAGGCCTGCCGGGGCGGAACGGTGAGGCGGACGGGTCCGCCTCACATCAGGTCAGGCGAGGGTCGCGATGGCCTGGTTGAACGTGGCGGACGGGCGCATGATCGCCTCGGCCTTGGCCGGGTCGGGCTGGAAGTAGCCGCCGATCTCGGCCGGGGAGCCCTGCACCGCGATGAGCTCGGCGACGATGGTCTCCTCCTGCTCGGCCAACGTCTTGGCGAGCGGCGCGAACGCCTCGGCGAGCTTGGCGTCGTCGGTCTGCTGCGCCAGCTCCTGGGCCCAGTAGAGGGCCAGGTAGAAGTGGCTGCCGCGGTTGTCGATGCCGCCGAGGCGACGGCTCGGGGACTTGTCCTCGTTGAGGAAGGTGCCCGTCGCCCGGTCCAGGGTGTCGGCGAGGACCTGGGCCCGCGCGTTGTCCGTGGTGGTGGCCAGGTGCTCGAAGCTGACCGCGAGGGCCAGGAACTCGCCCAGGCTGTCCCAGCGCAGGTAGTTCTCCTTGACGAGCTGCTGGACGTGCTTGGGGGCCGAGCCGCCCGCGCCCGTCTCGAACAGACCGCCGCCGTTCATCAGCGGGACGACGGAGAGCATCTTCGCGCTGGTGCCGAGCTCCAGGATCGGGAAGAGGTCGGTGAGGTAGTCACGGAGCACGTTGCCCGTGACGGAGATGGTGTCCTCGCCGCGGCGGATGCGCTCCAGGGAGAAGGCGGTGGCCTCCTCCGGGGTCTTGATCGAGATGTCCAGGCCGTCGGTGTCGTGGTCGGCGAGGTACGTGGTGACCTTGGCGATCAGGTTGGCGTCGTGCGCGCGGCCCTCGTCCAGCCAGAACACGGCCGGGTTGCCGGTGGCGCGGGCGCGGGTGACAGCGAGCTTGACCCAGTCCTGGATGGGCAGGTCCTTGGTCTGGCACATCCGGAAGATGTCGCCGGCGCCGACGGCCTGCTCCAGCACGACGGTGCCGTTGGTGTCGACGACGCGCACGGTGCCGGTGGCGGGGATCTCGAAGGTCTTGTCGTGGCTGCCGTACTCCTCGGCCTTCTGCGCCATCAGACCGACGTTGGGCACGGAGCCCATGGTCGACGGGTCGAAGGCGCCGTTGGCGCGGCAGTCGTCGATGACGACCTGGTAGACACCGGCGTAGCTGCTGTCCGGGAGGACGGCGATGGTGTCGGCCTCGTCACCGTCGGGGCCCCACATGTGACCCGAGGTGCGGATCATGGCGGGCATCGAGGCGTCGACGATGACGTCGCTGGGGACGTGCAGGTTGGTGATGCCCTTGTCGGAGTCGACCATCGCGAGGGCCGGGCCCTCGGCGAGCTCGGCCTCGAAGGACGCCTGGATCTCGGCGCCGACGCCCGGCAGGGAGTCCAGGCCCTTGAGAATGCCACCCAGGCCGTCGTTCGGGGTGAGGCCGGCGGCGGCGAGCTGCTCGCCGTACTTGGCGAAGGTGTTCGGGAAGAAGGCGCGGACCGCGTGGCCGAAGATGATCGGGTCGGAGACCTTCATCATGGTGGCCTTGAGGTGCACGGAGAACAGCACGCCCTCGGCCTTGGCGCGGGCGACCTGCGCGGTGAAGAACTCGCGCAGCGCGGCGACGCGCAGGACGGCCGCGTCCACGACCTCGCCCTTGAGGACGGGTACGGACTCGCGGAGCACGGTGGTGGTGCCGTCGTCACCGTGCAGCTCGATGCGGAGCGAGCCGTCCTCGGCGATGACCGCGGACTTCTCGGTGGAGCGGAAGTCGTCGACGCCCATGGTCGCGACGTTCGTCTTCGAGTCGGCCGACCAGGCGCCCATGCGGTGCGGGTGGGCCTTGGCGTAGTTCTTGACGGAGGCGGGGGCGCGGCGGTCGGAGTTGCCCTCGCGCAGGACCGGGTTCACGGCGCTGCCCTTGACCTTGTCGTACCGGGCGCGGACGTCCTTGTCGGCGTCGGTCCGCGGGTCGTCCGGGTAGTCCGGAAGCGCGTAGCCCTGCGCCTGGAGCTCGGCGACGGCCGCCTTGAGCTGCGGGATCGACGCCGAGATGTTCGGCAGCTTGATGATGTTCGCGCCGGGCGTCCTGGCCAGCTCGCCGAGCTCGGCGAGTGCGTCATCGATACGCTGCTCGGCCTTGAGGTGCTCCGGGAAACTGGCGATGATCCGCCCCGCGAGGGAGATGTCACGGCGCTCCACCGTGACGCCTGCGGTCGAGGCGTAGGCCTCGACGACGGGCAGGAACGAATAGGTCGCCAGGGCAGGGGCCTCGTCGGTGTGCGTATAGATGATGGTCGAGTCAGTCACCGGGTGCTCCGCTCCACGTCTGCAACATTGCTTGACATCAAGATATCTCTTCACCGTGCCGGGCTCCACAAGGCCCCCGCACGGCTTTACGCACCGTGGGGGCCTCGCCGCCCCGGGGCCGGGCCCTCGCCGCCCCGCGACCGGGGCTCGACCAGCCCGGACTCGTAGGCGAAGACCACCAGCTGGGCCCGGTCGCGGGCGCCGAGCTTGATCATCGCGCGGCTCACATGGGTCTTGGCGGTGAAGGGGCTGACCACCATGTGGACGGCGATCTCCTCGTTGCTGAGACCGCGCGCCGCCAGCGCGGTGACCTCCCGCTCACGGCGGGTGAGGGCCTCCAGGCCGGGGGCGGTGGAGCGGTCCGGAGGGCGGGCGACGAACTCGCCGATCAGCCGGCGGGTGATCGCGGGCGAGAGGAGCGCGTCGCCGTCGGCGGCGACCCGGATCGCCCGGAGCAGCTCGGCGGGCTCGGTGTCCTTCAGGAGGAAGCCCGCGGCCCCCGCGCGCAGCGCCTCGAAGACGTAGGAGTCCAGTCCGTAGTTGGTGAGGATGACGACGCGCACCGGGGCCAGGAGGGGGTCGGCGGCGATCTCCCGGGTGGCCTCGATGCCGGTCATCACGGGCATGGTGATGTCCAGGAGCGCCACGTCGGGAATGTGCTCGCGGACGAGGTCGAGCCCGGCGCGGCCGTCCGCGGCCTCTCCGACGATCTCGATGTCCTCCTCGGCGTCCAGCAGCGCCCGGAATCCGGCGCGCATCAGTGCCTGGTCGTCGATGATCGCGACGCGCAGGGGTCTCGGCGCGCTCATCGGGGGCTCACGGCCCGGGGCGACGGAATGGCGGACGGCAGTTCCGCGTGGACGGCGAAGCCGCCGTCCGGGCGGGGGGCCGCGACGAGGGTGCCGCCGAGCGCCGCGACGCGTTCGCGCATGCCGGTGAGCCCGGTGCCCGGGGTGATGGTGGAGCCGGGGGCGCAGGGGCCCTCGTCGAGGACCGCGACGGTGAGGTTGCGCTCCGTGTAGCCGATCCGCACGGCGGTTGTCGCGCGGGCGGCGTGCCGGGCGACGTTGGTCAGGGCTTCCTGGACGATGCGGTACGCGGTGCGGTCGACGTCCTCGGGCAGGGTGCGTTCGTCGCCGTCGACGTGGACGGACAGCGTGATCCCCGCCGCCCGGGCCCGCTCGGTCAGCTCGCCGATCCGCGCCAGGCCCGTCACCGGGGGCGGGGGCTCTTCCGGATCGTCCTCGCGCAGGACCTCCAGGGTGGCGCGCAGTTCGCGCATGGCCTCGCCGCCCGCTTCCTGGATCGCGAGCAGGGCGGGGTCCACAACAGCCCCGCGCTTGTGGGCGAGATGGACGGCGACGCCCGCCTGGAGCTTCACGATGGAGATGGAGTGGGTGAGCGAGTCGTGCAACTCGCGGGCGATGCGCAGCCGTTCCTCTCCCGCCCGGCGCAGGGCCGTCTCCTCCCTGGTGCGCTCGGCGTCCAGCGCACGCTGCTCGGTCTGGTGCAGATAGGCCTGCCAGTTCTTGTCGATCAGTCCGGTGACTCCGGCGCAGAGGAACCAGCCGAGCAGCAGGAGCGCCCGCTCGACGGTCTCCCCCGCGCCGGGCCCGGAGGCGAGCAGGACACCGAGGTATCCGGCGAGGAAGGCGGCCCCGGCGGCGATGCCGTACGCCCGGTGTCCGCTGCGGGCCGCCGCGTGGACGGCGACGACGACCGGGAACGCCGCCCAACTGCCGGGCTCGGCATGGACGACGTACGCGAAGAGGCACAGCGCGGTCACGGTGAGGACCGACCGTGGGGCGCGGCGGTGTCCTGCCAGGGCGAGCGAACCGGTCGCGATGAGCAGCAGGTCGAGGAGGTCCGGCGAGGAGGCCGCCCAGGCCGCCGCGGCGACCGCCGCGGTGATGGCGGCGGCGAGCGCCCCGTCCAGCAGATACGCCTGTCGTGCGCTGTCCCCCTGCATGTGCGGCAGCCTAACGCCGGGGCGCCGGCGGGCGCGTCCTCCTCGCTGACGGCTCCGGCACTACTCCCCGGGGAGTAGCGGGGCGTCCGGGTGGTCGCTGCGGAACAGACTCAACTGCCTTCCCCCGTACGACGACCCGGGGCGCCCGCGCCCGCCAGGATCCGGGGCATGACCTCACCTTTCCGCTTCACCTCACCCGAACCCGCAGTCGAGACGAAGGGCAGCACCGCCGCCGTGCACGCGCAGATCACCCGGGACTTCGGCATCGAGGGCGCGCTGCCCTTCGTCGCGTTGTCCGCCGCCCCCGATCTGATGGCGGGAGCCTGGGCCCTGATGCGGGAGTCCCTGCTGTCGGGCCACGCCTCCCGTACGGAGAAGGAGTTGGTGACCTACGGGGTGTCGCTGGCCAACCGCTGCCCGTTCTGCGTGGGCGCGCACACCCTGCTGCTGTACGCGGGCGGCGACCGGGAGCTGGCCGGGGCGCTGGCCCGGGGCGAGCGCCCGGACAGCCCGGAGCACGAGCGGCTGCTGGCCTGGGGACAGGACATGCGGGGCCCGGTCCCGTTCGCCGCCGACGAAGCGCCGGAGTTCGTGGGCTCCGCCCTGGCGTTCCACTTCATCAACCGGATCGTCTCGGCCCTGATCGACGAGGAGGCGGTGTCGGGCGGCGCGGACCCGGTAGAGCTGCTGGACAGCACGGCGGGACAGGCTCTGGTCCGGGCGGTGCGCGGCCGGCCGGAGCCGGGGCTGAGCCTTCCGCTGCTGGGGACCGAGGGACCGCAGCCCGCCTGGGCGGCGGGCACCCCGGTGGGCGCGGCCTTCGGCGCCCTGCGGTCGGCGGCCCACGCGGGGGCCGGGCTGCTGGCGGAGGAGGACGCCACGTTCGTACGGGAATCGGTGGCGGCCTGGGACGGGTTCACGCCGCTGCCGCTGACCGGTGACGGGCTGCCGGACCGGGCGGAGCGTCCGGGGGCCCGGCTGGCGCTGCTCGCGGCGCGGGCCCCGTACCGGATCACCGCCGAGGACGTGCAGGCCTGGCGGGTGGAGCCGTTCACCGATCACTGCCTGGTCCACCTGGTCGCGTTCGGCGCGATGCTGGCCGTGGAACGGGTGGAGGCAGGGCTGCTGGGGGCCGCCCGGGTGTGAGCGTGGCCCGTCAGACCGGCGGCCGGTGCTCGTACCAGCGGAGGTCGTCCTCCAACTGGGCTGCCAGGGCGATGAGTCGCTCCTCGCTGCGGGAGGGCCCAAGGAGCTGGGCGCCGACGGGGAGGCCGGTACGGGTGAAGCCGGCCGGGACGTTCACACCGGGCCAGCCGAGGACGTTCCACGGCCAGGCGTACGGGCAGGCCGCCGCCATCGTGGCGTCGGTGCGCCAGGCGCTGAGCCGGTCGAACGAGCCGATCCGGGGCGGTGGCGCGGCCGTGGTCGGGGTGAGGAGCACATCGAACCCGGAGGCGTCGAAGAGGGCGCCGATCCTGCGGTGCTGGCGCACTTCGCGGGCGCGGGCGGCCCGCACCACCCGCCCGCCCAGCCGCGTCCCGGTCCGCAGGGCGCTGCGGGTGCGCGGGTCGAGCAGGGCCGGTTCGGGGTGGCGGGCGGCGAACTCGGCGATGCCCGCCGTGGCGCGGGGCACGAAGGCGAGGCCGATCAGCCCGTACCGGGGGCGGGCCTCCTCGACGTGGTGGCCGAGCCGGGCGAGGGTCTCGGCGAGCGCGGTGACGGCCCGGCGCACCTCGGGGTCCGGTGCGGCGCCGGTGAGGGTGAGCGGGGGACGCCAGGCCAGCGCGATGCGCAGGCGGCCCGGGTCGCGGCGGGCGGCGTCGGCGGCGCGCACGGCGGGCGGGCGGTGGAAGTCCTCGGGGTGGGCTCCGGCGACGGCGTCCAGCAGCAGCGCGGCGTCGGCGACCGTCCGGGCGAGGGGGCCGTTCACGGTGAGCCCCTGGAAGGCGTCGCTGTGCGGGTGGACCGAGATCCGGCCGCGCTGCGGTTTGATGCCGACGAGGTGCGTCCACGCGGCGGGGATGCGTACGGATCCGGCGCCGTCCGAGCCGAGGGCGGCGGGGACGAGTCCGGCGGCGACGGCCGCCGCGGATCCGCCGGAGGAGCCGCCCGGGGTGTGCGCGGTGTTCCACGGGTTGCGGGTGGCACCGAAGGCGGGGCCTTCGGTGAAGGGCCACTGGCCCAGTTCGCAGGAGTTGGTCTTGCCGACGACGATCGCCCCGGCGGCGCGCAGCCGGCGGACCGCCTCGCTGTCGGACACGGCCGGGGGCAGCTCGCCGTCGCAGCCGAAGTGGGTGGGCAGGCCCGCCACATCGGTGTCGTCCTTGACGGCGACCGGCACCCCGAGGAGCGGCAGCCGCTCCCCCGCCGCGAGCCTGCGGTCGGCCTCCGCCGCCTCGGCGAGGGCCGCGTCGGCGCGCAGGTGGCGGAAGGCGTTGAGGGTGGGCTGCGTGGCCTCGATACGGGCGAGGGCGTCGGCCACGAGTGCGGTGGAGGTGGTGGTGGCGTCGGCGAGCCGACGGACGCTCTCCGCGAGTCCCGGCGCCGGGGGCGGCACGGGTGCGGGGGCGGCCGGGCGGGGGGTGCGACCGGGCTCCCGTACGGCCGGGCCGGTCTGCTCGGTGGGCTCCGCTGAGGACATGGGCGTGCCGCCTCCCTCGTGTCGCGGGGCCGGCCGGTCGTCCCGGCTGCGCCCACAGCTACTTACTGGAGGGTAACGAGAGGAGGCGGCACGCTCAACCGTTCCGGCCGCTCCGGCTTCCGGTGGCGCCCGGGTCTACCGCCCTGCCATCACGGCCGGACGTGGATCTCGCCGATTCCGGTGCCGAGACCGGCACAGTGGGCGGTGGACTGGCCGGACTCGCCGGGCCTGAGGGTGACGTGGTTGCCGTCGACGTCCGGGGACCAGCCGCAGACGAGATGGACCCAGAAGGTCTGTGTCTGGCTCCCGTTGTTGCGGCAGAGCGCGAAGCCCGTGTAGTCGTCGATGGCGTGCTTGCCGGTGTCGCAGGAGAGGCCGGGCGGAATCGCGGCCGGGGCGGCGGTCGCGGTCACGGCGGTGACCGGGACGGCCAGCGCGGCCGCCATGGAGGCGGCGGCGACGGTCCGCCGGGCCGACCGGAACCGCTTGCTCCCCGCGTACGGCCTCTTCCCCGTGAACAGCTTCATGGTTCTCCTTACGTGGTGCGTGCCTACCGTGATCCCGAGCGGGATCACCGCAGCACTGCCCACCCTCCGTAACGAGAAACACCTTCACTCCTGACGCTCCGTGTGCGCGCCGGGCGGCGCCCCCGCTCCCGGCGTACGCTCGAATGTGCCGGTCACCATGGTTCGCACGCCCTGACCGGGGCCTTTCCGAGGAGGCGATGTGAGCGGACACCGATGGGCCGCGCGAGCGGCCGCGGGCGCGGCGGCCGTCGCTCTCACCGTGACGGGTGGTGCGGTCGCGCAGGCTGACGACGACATCGACTCGCTCGGCGCCGAGGAGATCGCCGACCGCTCGCGCGACGCCCTGCTCGATGTGAGATCCCTGCATCTGAGCGCGCGCGGCAGCCTCGACGGGAGCGGCTCGGACATGAGCCTGGACCTCACCCTGGACCGTGAGGGGAACTGCGCGGGCGGGGTCGACATGGGTGACGACGGTTCGGTGGAGATCGTGAAGCGCGGTGACGACGTCTGGCTGAAGCCGGACGCCGCCTTCTGGAAGAACCATGTGCCGATCGGCGGCTCCACCTTCGACTCGATCCTCGACGGCCGCTACATGAAGGCCTCGGCCGACAACCCCCGACTGCGCAGTGTCACCGAGGTCTGCGATCTCGACACCTTCCGCGAGCTGATCACGGACAACGCCGGCACCGCGGCCGGCGGCACGCTGACGAAGGGCGAGAAGACCGAGGTGAACGGCGCCCCCGCCGTTCCGTTGACCCGGACCGAGGACGGCGAGCGCCTGACGGCCTACGTGGCCGCCGAGGGCACGCCGTACCCGGTGCGGATCACCGTGCGGAACGCCGACGAGGAAGGGACCGTGGACTTCTCCGGCTTCGACCGGCCGGTGCCCACGGCCACTCCCTCGGCGGACGAGACGGTGGACATCACGGCTCTGCTGGGCCGCAGCATCAAACCCGTATAGCCCGTCACCGGGCCACGGGAGGGGGCAGCATTCTCATATGTGTCTCCCGCGGGCACGGATGGCGGCCTACTAGAGGTCCGGCCGCGTCCGCGATGACTGGCATCAACTCCCGCCACCGAGCGACCTGTCGGCGATGCACCACCCCTTCCGCACTGGTCCGGACCAAAGTCTTGACACCTCGCCCCGTTCACTTCTTAATCACATGGTGGAACGGTCCCCACATGGACGAACAAAGGACCCCGCCATGCCCCAGGCCCCCCACGGCCGCTCGCGCGCCGGCCTGTCCCTCCTCGCGCTCCTCGCCCTGCTGCTGGGACTTCTCGTGTCACCGGCCGGCGCGGCTCCTCGATCCCCCTCCCCCGCGGCGCCGTTCAAGGTCGTCGCGTTCTACAACGGCACCTGGGACGCGGCCCACATCAGCTTCGTCGAGGAAGCCAACGAGTGGTTCCCCGAGCAGGGCGCGGAGCACGGCTTCACGTACACCTCGACGAACAACTGGAACCTACTCGCCGACAGTGCGGCGCTGAAGCAGTACGAAGTGGTCCTCTTCCTCGACGACGCACCGCAGTCGGCAGCCCAACGCGCGGGCTTCGAGGCGTACATGCGTGGTGGCGGGGCCTGGATGGGCTTCCATGTCGCCGCGTTCACCACCAGCGCCCAGAACTGGCCCTGGTACCACGACCAGTTCCTGGGCAGCGGGAACTTCGCCACCAACACCTGGGGCCCCACCACCGCGACCCTGCACACGGACCACCGCACCCATCCGTCGACCCAGCGCCTGCCGGGCACGTTCACCTCGTCGGTGAGCGAGTGGTACAGCTGGAGCCGCGATCTGCGGACCAACCCGGACATCGACGTCCTGGCCTCGGTCGACCCGGTGAGCTTCCCGCTGGGCACCGACCCCGGCCAGAGCTGGTACAGCGGCGACTACCCGATCGTGTGGACCAACCACAACTACCGCATGCTGTATGCCAACTTTGGCCACAACGCGATGAACTACGACACCAATACCCCACTGTCGTCGACCTTCGACTCCGCCACCCAGAACACCTTCCTCCTGGACGGGCTTACGTGGCTCGGCACCGGTTCGACGTCCGCTCAGCCGGCCGCCGCCACCCTCTCCCGGCGGGTCAACGCCACGTACAGCAGCAGCGAGGAGGCGAGCCCGACCGCCCAGCCGTAGTCGGCGAGCGGCCTCAGGAACGGGATCAGACCGTCGGCGGGGAAGGGCCCCTTGCCGGGGGCCGAGTGCGAACCGCCCACCGCGAGGACGCCGCCGACCGCGAAGGCCGCCACCGCCCGCCAGTTCCAGCCGCTCCGGTACCAGTAGCGGCCGCCGGGCCGGTAGAGGTCGGCCAGGTCGAGCACCGTGCGGCGGACGATCCAGTAGTCGGCGATCAGGATGCCCGCGACGGTGCCGAGCAGCCCGCCGACCAGGCCCAGCCAGGTGAAGATGTACAGCTCGGGTGTCTCGGTGAGCTTCCACGGCATGATCACGACCCCGATCACGCCCGTGATCAGCGCCCCGGTCCGGAAGCTGATGAACTTCGGCGCGAGGTTCGCCAGGTCGTACGCCGGTGAGACCACGTTCGCCGCGATGTTCACCGAGATCGTCGCGATCAGCACGGTGACCAGCCCGAAGACCAGCCCGAAGACGTTGTCGGTACGGGCCACGAGCTGGACCGGGTCCCAGATGGCCACCCCGTACACCGCCTGCGAGCCGGAGGTGACGAAGACCGAGAGCAGGGCGAAGAAGGTCATCGTGGTCGGCAGGCCGAGCGACTGCCCCCAGATCTGGGCGCGTTGGCCCGCGCCGAAGCGGGTGAAGTCGGGGATGTTGAGGGAGAGCGTCGCCCAGAAGGCGATCATGCCCATCAGGGACGGGAAGAAGACCGGCCAGAAGTCGGCGCCCCAGCCGAGCGCGGACGGCTGGTCCAGCAGCGGGCCGAAGCCGCCCGCCTTGACCGCGACCCAGACGAGCAGGACGACCGCCCCGACGAGGACGAAGGGAGCCGCCCAGTTCTCGAAGCGGCGCAGGGTGTCCATCCCCCGGTAGATGATGGCCAGTTCGAGAGCCCAGAAGAGGGCGAAGCAGAGCCACAGCGTCCAGGGCTGCCCGCCGATCTCCGCGGCGCCGGCCCAGCCGCCGAAGATCTTGCCGAGCAGCATGAAGATGCCGACGCCGCCGATCCAGGTCTGGATGCCGAACCACGCGCAGGCGACGGCGGCCCGGATCAGGGCGGGCAGATTGGCGCCGCACAGCCCGAAGGAGGCGCGGGCCAGGACCGGGAAGGGGATGCCGTACTTGGGCCCGGCGTGCCCGGTGAGCAGCATCGGGGCCAGCACGATCACATTGGCGAGCGCGATCGTGAACACGGCCTGTTTCCAGTCCATGCCGAGCGCCACCAGACCGGAGGCTAGCAGCCAGGAGGGGATGTTGTGGGCCATGCCGATCCACAGGGCCGCGAAGTTGTACGTCGTCCAGGTGCGCCGCTCCACCGGGACGGGCAGCAGGTCGTCGTTGGCGAAGCGGGGGTCGTCGGGGACGTATCCCTGGGGGAGTTCGACCCGGCCGGAGGCGGCCGGGCCGGGTATCGCGTCGCCCGGGGAGGGCGAGGAGGCCGGTGGGGTGGGTGGTGTGGGTGGGACGGTGGCGGTCATGGCGGTCGGGCCCTTCGCTCGGGAGCGGTGCCGTGCGGGGCGGTGCGGTGCGGGGCGATGCCGTGCCGTGCGGGCGGGAGCGTGTGCCGGCCGGGGAGGGGTCAGTCGGTCAGGGCCTGGATGATCCCGGCCCCGTACGCGTCGATGGTCGCCTCGCGGGCGTCGTGCATGTTGTACAGCGCGAACTGGTCGACGCCCAGGCTCTTGAGATGGCGCAGCTTCTCGATGTGCGCCTCGGCGGGCCCGAGCAGACAGAAGCGGTCGACGATCTCGTCGGGGACGAACGCGGTGTCCGGGTTGCCGGTGCGGCCGTGGTGGCTGTAGTCGTAACCGGAGCGTCCGGCGATGTACGCGGTGAGCGCCTCGGGGACCAGACCGGAGTGCTCGCCGTAGCGGGCGACCAGGTCCGCGACATGGTTGCCGACCATCCCGCCGAACCAGCGGCACTGCTCCCGGGCGTGGTCGAGGTCGTCGCCGACGTAGGCGGGGGCGGCGACGCAGATGGTGACGGAGTCCGGGTCCCGTCCGGCGTCGGCCGCCGCGTCCCGTACCGCCTTGATCATCCACTCGGTGAGGAACGGGTCGGCGAGCTGGAGGATGAAGCCGTCGGCCTTCTGCCCGGCCAGGGCGAGGGCCTTGGGCCCGTACGCCGCCATCCAGACCGGCAGCCGCCCGTCCTTCACCCAGGGGATCCGCACCGGCTGCCCGTCGACCGTCGCCTCCCGGCCCTCGGCGAGGTCCCGGATGACGTCGATGGCCTCGCCGAGGCGGGCCAGGGTGTTGGGCCGGCGGCCCGCGACGCGCATCGCGGAGTCGCCGCGCCCGATGCCGCAGACGGTGCGGTTGCCGTACATGTCGTTGAGGGTGGCGAAGGTGGAGGCGGTCACCTCCCAGGTGCGGGTTCCGGGGTTGGTGACCATCGGGCCCACGGTCATCTTCTCCGTGTGCTCCAGGATGCGGCTGTAGATGACGAACGGCTCCTGCCAGAGCACCGCCGAGTCGAAGGTCCAGCCGTAGCGGAAGCCGTTGCGCTCGGCGCGGCGCATCAGGCCCACGACGGCGGAAGCGGGCGGGTCGGTCTGGAGGACGAGTCCGAAGTCCATGACGGGATCTCCTAGTCCAGGTACTGACAGGTGGCGCGGGGGGTGTACATGCCGTGTCCGGCGCGTCCGGTGAACGTCCGTCCGTCGATGACGAGTTCACCGCGCGAGAGCACGGTCTCGACCTGGCCGGTGATGCGTTTGCCCTCGTACGCCGAGTAATCGACGTTCATGTGGTGGGTGTCGGCGGAGAGGATCTGTTCGGCGTTCGGGTCGTAGATGACGATGTCGGCGTCGGCGCCCGGGGCGATGGTGCCCTTCTTCGGGTAGAGGCCGAACATCCGGGCCGGGGAGGCGCAGGCGATCTCGATCCAGCGGCGGCGGGTGATGTGGCCGTCCACGACGGCCTGGTGCAGCAGGTCCATGCGGTGCTCGACGCCCGGCATGCCGTTGGGGATCTTGGAGAAGTCGCCGCGGCCCATCTCCTTCTGGCCCGAGAAGCAGAAGGGGCAGTGGTCGGTGGAGACGACCTGGAGTTCGTTGTTCCGCAGGCCCCGCCACAGGGCTTCCTGGTGTTCCTCGGGACGCAGCGGGGTGGAGCAGACGTACTTGGCGCCCTCGAAGTCGGGCTCGGCGAGGTTGTCGGTGGACAGGAAGAGGTACTGGGGACAGGTCTCGCCGAAGACCGGCAGGCCCTTGTGGCGGGCGGCGGCGATCTCCTCCACGGCCTCGTCGGCGGAGACGTGGACGACGTAGAGGGGGGATCCGGCGACCCGGGCGAGCTGGACGGCGCGGTGGGTGGCCTCGGCCTCCAGGGCGACCTTGCGGACGTCGCCGTGGTAGCGGGGGTCGGTGTGCCCTGCGGCGAGCGCCTGCTCGACCAGGACGTCGATGGCGATGCCGTTCTCGGCATGCATCATGATCAACCCGCCGTTGCCGGAGGCCTGTTGCATGGCGCGCAGGATCTGGCCGTCGTCGGAGTAGAAGACCCCCGGATACGCCATGAACAGTTTGAAGGAGGTGACGCCTTCGGAGACGAGGCGGTCCATCTCCTTGAGCGAGGACGGGTTCACATCCGCGAGGATCATGTGGAAGGCGTAGTCGATGGCGCAGTTGCCGTCGGCCTTGGCGAACCAGGTGTCGAGCCCTTCGCGCAGGGACTTGCCCACGCTCTGGATGGCGAAGTCGACGATGGTGGTGGTGCCGCCCCAGGCGGCCGCCCGGGTGCCGGTCTCGAAGGTGTCTGCGGCGTACGTCCCGCCGAACGGCATCTCCATGTGGGTGTGCCCGTCGACGCCGCCCGGGATGACGTACTTGCCCGTCGCGTCGATCCTCCGGTCGGCGTTCCAGCTCTCGGCGGCGTCGGTTCCGTGGGCGGCGAGGGCGACGATCCGGCCGCCCTCGATGAGCACGTCGGCGTGGATCTCGTCGGACGCGGTGATGACCAGGCCACCATGGATGACGGTGCGGCTCATGGATATCTCCTCAACTCGGGGCGGCCCCCGCCGGCCCGGTGGGCGCGACGCCGGGGCGGCCCCGCGCGGTTCGTATGCGTACGGGCCGGCGAGGGGGCGGGGATCAGCCCGCCGCGTGCAGGGCGTCCGCGAGGATCGCCGCGCCTTCCTCGGCCTCGGCCACGGTCAGGGTCAGCGGCGGGGCGATGCGCAGCACGCTGGTGCTGTGGCCGCCGCCCTTGCCGATGAGCAGCCCGCCCGCGCGGGCCGCTTCGAGGACGGCCGCCGCGGCGTCCGGGTCGGCCTCGTCGGTGCCGGGCTTCACCAGCTCGATGCCGATCATCAGGCCCCGGCCGCGCACCTCGCGTACGGCGGGGGAACCGGCGACGATGCCCCGCAGCCGCTCGATGAGGAGCCCGCCGACGCGCCGGGCGTTGCCCTGGAGGTCGTGCTCCAGGACGTAGGAGAGGTTGGCGAGCGAGGCGGCCATGGTGATCGGCGAACCGCCGAACGTGGAGATGGAGTTGGCGTCGAGGCAGTTCATCACCTCGGCGCGGGCCACCACTCCCCCCACCGACATGCCGTTGCCGATGCCCTTGGCGAAGGTGAGGATGTCCGGCGGCCCGTTCTCCGCATGTGCCTGCCAGCCCCAGAAATGCTCGCCGGTACGCCCCCAGCCGGTCTGCACCTCGTCCGAGATCCACAGCACCCCGTGCCGGTCCAGGACCTCCCGGAACGCGGCGAACAGCCCGTCGGGCGGGGAGGTGAAGCCGCCGACGCCCTGGATGGGTTCGGCGATCAGGGCCGCGGGGTTGCGCGTGTGTCCGAGGAGGTCCTCCAGGTCGGCGACGCATGCCCGGATGAACGCCTCGTCGCTCAGCTCGGCGTACGGGCCCCGGGTGCGGACGCCGCCGTGGACGTACAGGGTCTGGAGCGGGGACAGACTCGTGGGCGACCAGGCCTGGTTGCCGGTGATCGAGACGGTGGAGAACGACCGGCCGTGGTAGCTGTTGCGCATCGCGAGGATCTGGTTGGACCTGCGGTACGCGGTGGCGAGCAGCAGCGCGGTGTCGTTGGCCTCGGTGCCGGAGGTGGTGAAGAAGACCCGGGCGTCGGGGATGCCGGAGAGGGTGGCGATCCGCTCGGCCATCTCCACCATGGGGCGGTTGAGGTAGAGGGTGGAGGAGTGGATGATCCGCCCGGCCTGTTCGGTGACCGCCTTGGTGACCTCGGGCAGGGCGTGGGCGGTCATCGTGGTGAGGATGCCGCCGAAGAAGTCCAGGTAGCGGTTGCCGTCCGCGTCCCAGACGTGGCGGCCCTCACCGTGGGTGAGTTCCAGCGGGTGGCGGTAGTAGAGGGCCAGCCACTCCGGGCTGACGGCCAGGTGCCGCTCGTGCAGTCCGGTCACGGCTCCACCAGCCCGTCGTAGGCGTCGGGCCGTCGGTCCCGGTAGAACGCCCATTGCTGCCGGACCTCCTCGATCAGGTCGAAGTCCAGGTCACGGACGAGGAGTTCCTCCTCCTTGTCGCTGGCGACGTCTCCGACGAACTGGCCGCGCGGGTCGACGAAGTAGCTGGTGCCATAGAAGTCGTTGTCGCCGTACTCCTCCTGGCCGACCCGGTTGATCGCGGCGACGAAGTACTCGTTGGCGACGGCGGAGGCCGGCTGTTCCAACTGCCAGAGGTGGCTGGAGAGTCCACGGGAGGTGGCCGAGGGGTTGTACACCAACTGGGCCCCGCCCAGCCCGAGTTGCCGCCAGCCCTCGGGGAAGTGCCGGTCGTAGCAGATGTATACGCCGACCTTGCCGACGGCGGTGTCGAAGACCGGCCAGCCGGCGTTGCCCGGCTTGAAGTAGTACTTCTCCCAGAACCCCTTGACCTGCGGGATGTGGTGCTTGCGGTACTTGCCGAGGTAGGAGCCGTCCGCGTCGATCACGGCCGCGGTGTTGTAGTAGAACCCGCTCTGCTCGATCTCGAAGACCGGGACGACGACGACCATGCCGGTCTCGCGGGCCAGGTCCTGCATGCGCTGGACGGTCGGCCCGTCGGGGACCGGCTCGGCCCAGCGGTAGTGCTCGGGCTCCTGGACCTGGCAGAAGTAGGGGGCGTTGAACACCTCCTGGAATCCGATGATCTTCGCCCCCTGCCGGGCGGCCTCGCGCGCGTGTTCCTCGTGCTTGGCGATCATGGATTCGGTGTCGCCGGTCCAGGTCGCCTGGACAAGTGCGGCGCGTACGACGTGGGACATGAGCTGCTCCTTCGACGCGGCGTCAGAGAGCCTCTACGCGTTCTCTACGCACGTAGATCGGTGCATGGATGGAGAACGTAAGCCCCTCCGTCCGGCGGGGCAAGACCATCGCCGTGAACCGGCGGAGTCGATCATGTTTCGCACCCGAGCGGTCCACAACCGACACGGTACCGGTCCGGCTGCGCCGCCCGCGGAAACTCAGACCCCCGGCACGCCCGCCACCCGCAGCGCGTGCACCAGGTCCCACTCCTGCTCGACCGACACTTCGCGGGCCGCCGCCAGGAGGAGTGGGAGCAGCCGGGTCCCCCCGGTTCCGGCGAGCTCGGCGGCCTCCTGCGGCGTACGTACGCGGACGAAGGCGCCGAGCAGGTCCCGCGCCTCCCGCTCCCGGCCCGCGCCGTCCAGGGCGAGCACCGCCTCGGCGACCTCGGCGGCGGGCCGGGCGACGCCCTGGCGCAGCAGCAGCCCGCAGTCCGCCTCGCGCCCGGCGGCGGCCAGCGCGCCCGCCGCGGCGGCGAACCCGGCGGGCGGCAGCGAGGACACCTCCCAGAGCAGGGTCGTCCAGTCGGCGGCGAGCCCGGCGCGGTACAGGGCGACCGCGAGCACCGGCAGCCGGGGCGCGGGCCAGGCCGCGACCTCGCAGAGCACCACGTGCGCCTCGCCGCTGCGGCCCTCGGCGCGCAGCCGGACCAGTTGCGCGACGGCCCCGGCGGCGGCCTGCCCGGCGGCCGGATCCGGCAGCGCGTCCGGCGTACGGCCCCGCCCGGCCCGGTCCCGGCCTCCGCGGCCCTCGCCGCCCTCGCGGTCCGCCTCCCCCGCGCCGCCGAAGCGGGCGCCACGCGGGGCGGGCGCACCCGAGCGCGCGGGCTCGGGCGGCCCGGGCAGCGGCGAGGGGGCGTAGCCGGCCTCCTCCTCGTCGACCTCCAGACCGGCGAACCGGGCACCCCGCGGCTTCTTCCGCCGGGAGGCGGGGGCGGGTGGCAGGGCCTCGGGGGCGTCGGCTCCGGGACCGTTGTCGCCTGCGGGCTGCCCGGACTGCGGGCCTCCGGCCTCCGCGCCCCGCACCTCGGCACGCGGCTGCGGGACGCTGGGCGAGCCGGAGGTCCCGGAGGCCCCGGAGGTCCCGGAGGCCGCTACGGACCCGGCGGTCCCGGCGGGCGCAGCGGTCCAGGAGGGCGCAGCAATCCCGTCTGCCCTGGTGGCCCCGGTGATCCCGCTGACCCCGGTGGTCCCAGCAGATCCGGCAACCCCGCCAGCCCCAGCGGATCCGCCAGCCCCACCAGACGCCGCAACCCCACCGCCCCCAGCGGGCGCCCCGCCGGTCCCCTCCTCCCGGAACCACCCCTCGGGCACCGTCACAGCCGCCAGCCGTTTGCGCAGCTCCGCGCACCGGGCGGAGGCCCGTTCGTGGTCGTCGTGGGCCCAGGCCAGCGCCTCCGGTTCGGCCGGGTCCGGGCTGCCGGGGCCGGTGCCGCGCAGGCGTTCCGCCGCCCGGTGCTGCTCGCGGACCATCAACTCCAGCCGGTGGACGAGCTCCTGGCGTCCGCCCGGCCGCCGGTCATGGGTGGCGGCCGACGCGGAGTAGAGCGCGGCGGCCCGGACCGAGACCTGCTCGGCGAACCGGGGTCCGTGCAGCGCCGCGAGGTCCGCGAGCAGCGACTCCACCACGTCCCAGGGCGGGATCTCCACCCCGTCCAGGCAGGACCGCATGCCCGCCGGGTCGCGCCGGGCGAAGACCCCGTACCATCCGCGTCCGGGGTCCAGCCGAGCCACCAGATCCCGAAAGTATTGCGCGAACGCACCTACTTCGTAAGCCTGCTGATGCACCGTCATCGTCGCCCTCGCCGACCGTCGACTGGAGCCTTCCAGTCCGGAGGCATTCGACCGCAGCCGTGTTACGGGACGGCTACGCGCGGCTTTCGGGCACGCTGCGGCGGGAGCGTGCCGTCCGGCCGTGCGCCCCCGCGCGCTCCGGCGACGGCGACCGCCTCAGAAGGTGACGGCGATCCCGGTGTGCGGGCGCTTGCCGAGGCGGGCGATCGTCGCCGGCCAGTCGACGATCCAGAACTTCCAGGTGTACTTGCGGGCCAGCCGTTTGCGCGCCGCGCGGGTGCCGTCCTCGTCGAGGAGGGTCGCCGTGCCCTCCGCGCTGGGGGCGCCGTCGGCGATCCTGCCGCGTACGTCGCAGACGGTGACGACGACCTTGCCGTTGTTGCGGAGCCGCTTGACCTTCCACGAGTCGGAGCGGGTCCAGATGTACAGCGCATCGCCCTCGACGGCGGCCCAGACGGGCGTGGCGACGGGCGTGCCGTTCTTCCGGTACGTGGTCAGGCTGACGTATTCGCTGCGTGCGAAGTCCTGGAGAGTCACGGCGCGACCCTACGCGCCCCGGGGCGCGACCGGTTACGCGATCAGCGGCGTCGCGGCCGGTTCCGGTGCGCAGCGGCCGAGGATCTCGTCCATGGAGAGGCCCAGCGCGCCGGCGAGGGCGGCCACGGTGAAGAAGGCCGGGGTGGGGGCGCGGCCGGTCTCGATCTTGCGGAGGGTCTCCGCGGAGATTCCGGCGCTCGCGGCGACGGCGGCCATGCTGCGCTCCCCGCGCGCCTGGCGGAGCAGCGCGCCGAGCCGTTCGCCGCGCAGGCGCTCTTCGGGTGTCAGGGGGGTGCGGACCATGGGGCCATCCTACACGGGATGCCATTTCTATACCGTCATTACTATACCGCTTCGACCGGTATAGTAATGGGCATGGTGCACATCAAGACAGACACACAGCTCGAAGCGATGCGCGAGGCCGGACGGGTCGTCGCGCAGATCCTGACCCGTGCGCGGGAGGCGGCGGCGGTCGGCGTGACCCCCCGCCAACTGGACGAGGCGGCCCGCGAGGTGCTGAGCAAGGCCGGAGCCTCCTCGCCCTTCCTGAACTACAAGCCGCACTTCGCGCCGACCCCGTTCCCGGCCGTCATCTGCGTCTCGGTCAACGACGCGATCGTGCACGGCATCCCCTCGGCCGAGCCCCTGCGCGACGGGGACCTGGTCAGCGTGGACGCGGGCGCGCTCCTCGACGGCTGGGCCGGTGACTCGGCGATCAGCTTCACCGTGGGCGAGGCCCGCCCCGCCGACACCCGGCTCGTCGCCACCGCGAACCGGGCCCTGGAGGCCGGCATCGGCGCGGCTGTGGTGGGCAACCGGATCGGGGACATCGCCCACGCGATCGGCGCGGTCTGCCGTGAGGCGGGCTACGGAATCATGGAGGGTTACGGCGGGCACGGCATCGGCCGGACCATGCACGAGGATCCGTCCGTGCCGAACGAGGGACGCCCCGGGCGCGGTATGCCGCTGCGGCACGGCATGGTCCTCGCGATCGAACCCATGCTCATCGCCGGCGGCGGCGACGAGTTCCGCCACGACGCGGACGGCTGGACGCTGCGGACGACCGACGGCAGCCAGGCCTCGCACGCCGAGCACACGGTGGCGATCACGAACGACGGCCCACGGATCCTGACCGCGCTGTGACCGGTTCGGTGACCGGCGTACGGGCGAGCCGGCTATGAGCGCCCGATGAACTCCCTGGCCAGTGCCGCTCCCTCGCTCCTTGCCCGTGCGCGGCTCTCGATCGGGGAGACGCGGGAGTTCTTGAACGCGATGTACGTGACGCCGGACGCGACGCCCCCGGTCGAGGGGTCGGGATCGATGCCCAGGGCCTTCGCCATGGCGTACGACGCCTCCCCGATGATGCCCGTGGGGCCGGTGTCGCCGATCACGCCGTACCGCACCCGGTCCCGATACACGACCGCCACGACGCTGCCGCCGGTGAGCCCCGACTTCCGGTAGTCCCACACCTTGCTCGGGCCGGGTACGACCACATAGGGGAGCGCGGCCGAGTCCAGGGGTTCGCCGCGGGAGCTCTGGAACGCGGTCTCCGGCAGGAAGTACGGGTCGGTCTTCCGGTTGCAGGCCTTCGTCTTCCGGCCGTCGCAGTCGATGTCCATGTCCGCCTTCCAGAAGACGGCATCCGTGGTGCCGCAGACGGGGACCGTGGGCTTCGCGCTGCCGCTGTCCGTGCGGTACGTGCCCTTCGAGATCCGGGCGCAGGCGCGCACCTCGGCGAGCAGTTCGGCGGCGGTCGCCCCGGTCGCGTCCCCTTCGGTGGTGGCGGACGCGGGCAGGGCCGCCGCTCCGAGGAGCGCGGCGCCGCAGGCGGCGGATGTCAGGGCGAGCATGCGGGTGCGCATGGTGCGGAAGGACCCTTTCCGTAGACCGGGGGACCCCGTACGGGTCCCCTTGGTGGCGCCGCAAGGCCGCGGGGCCGGTACCGCGCGCTGTGTCGCGCGATACCGGCCCCGCCGCCCCTGCTTCGTCCGGCCGGCTCAGTGACCGCCGCCCGGATGCACCACCATGGCCGAGCCGCCGCCCCGGCGCACCTTTTCCGCCGCCGCCAGCCAGCGGCCGTCGGGCAGCCGCTGCACCCCGGTGGTGGCTCCGATCTCCGGGTTCTGCTGGAAGGCGTGGCCGAGCTTCTCCAGTTCGGCGCGGACCGGGCTGTTCCACAGGTCCGGCTCGATCTCCGTCGTCGGCGCGTTGCGCTGGCTGGCGCGCGGCGCGGCGATCGCGTCGACGAGGGGCAGCCCGCGGTCGAGGTGGCCGGTCAGCGACTGGAGCACGGTGGTGATGATCGTGGCGCCGCCAGGTGAGCCGAGGGCGAGGACCGGCTTGCCGTGTTCGAGCACGATGGTCGGAGACATCGACGACCGGGGCCGCTTGGCCGGGCCCGGCAGATTCGGGTCGTGCACGGCCGGGTTCGCCGGGGCGAAGGAGAAGTCGGTCAGCTCGTTGTTGAGGAGGAAACCGCGGCCGGGGACCGTGATGCCGCTGCCGCCGGTGGACTCGATCGTCAGGGTGTAGGAGACGACGTTGCCCCACTTGTCGGCCGTGGTGAGGTGGGTGGTGTTCTCGCCCTCGAACGTGGTGGGCGCGGCGGTGCCACCGCTGCCGCACCGCTCGGGGTTGCGCGGGTCACCGGGCGCCACCGGACTGGTCAGCACCGCATCGTCCTTGATCAGGCATCCGCGCGCGTCCGCGAACCGCTGGCTCAGCAGCTCCTTGGTCGGGACGTCCTCGAAGGCCGGGTCGCCGACCCAGCGCCCCCGGTCGGCGAAGGCGATGCGGCTGGCCTCGATCAGCCGGTGGAGGTAGCGGGTCTCGCTCGCCCGCGAGAGGTCGGTGGACTCCAGCATGTTGAGGGCCTGGGCCACGGTCGTACCGCCGGACGAGGAGGGCGCCATGCCGTACACGTCCAGGCCCCGGTAGCCGGCCTTCGTCGGCTTCTGCGTGAGCGTGCGGTAGGCGGCGAGATCCTTGCGGGTCAGGTCGCCGGGGCGCACCACCCGGGTGGCGTCCGGGTCGACGGGCGGCTTGCGTACGGTGCGCACGATGTCGTCGGCCAACTCGCCCCGGTACAACTCGCCGACGCCCTTGCGGCCGAGCTTCTCGTACGTACGGGCCAGGTCGGGGTTCTTGAACACCGAGCCGACGACGGGCAGTTCGCCGCCCGGCAGGAACAGCTTCGCGGAGGCCGGGAAGTCGGCGAACCGGGCCTGGTTGGCGGCCGTCTGCGAGCGGAAGGTGTCGTCCACGACGAAGCCGTCCCGCGCCAGGCGTTCGGCCGGTTTCAGCAGCGTACGCAGGGACGTGGAGCCCCATGCGTCCAGTGCCCGCTGCCAGGTGGCCGGGGTGCCGGGCGTGCCGACGCCGAGGCCGCTGGTCACCCCTTCCTCGAAGGGGATCGGCGTGCCGTTCTCCAGGAACAGGGAGGCGTCCGCGCTGCGGGGCGCGGTCTCGCGGCCGTCGATGGTCCGCACGGTGCGCTTCTTGGCGTCGTAGTGGACGAAGTAGCCACCGCCGCCGATGCCCGCCGAATACGGCTCCGTCACGCCGAGCGCCGCCGCGGTGGCCACGGCCGCGTCCACCGCGTTGCCGCCCTTGCGCAGCACTTCGATCCCGGCGGCCGACGCGTCCGGGTCGACGCTCGCCACCGCTCCCCCGTGGCCCACCGCCACCGGGGACTTGGGTGGCGCGGGGTGCGGGGCGGTGGACGGTGCCGAGGTCGCCGGGGCGGCGGCTCCCACCGAGGCGACCACGGCGAGCACGGCCAACAGCGACGTGTTCCGGCCGACGGAACGGCGCATACGTACCTCCAGTCAACGGATCTCGCCCGCAGGGTAGTCCCGGGGAACCCTGATCGTCAGGACCGCCTCGAACGGTTACCCGAATGACCGATACCATGCGCGCCCATGACGGATGACGTGCGCAACATCGTGCTGGGCGTGATAGCCGCCGGGGTCAGTGCCTCGCTGGGCTGGCTGGCCCGGACCTATCTCTGGCGGCGGGGACTCCGCCGCAAACAGGCCTTCTTCGGGCTGCCGGCGAACTCCGAATGCCTGCTGGTCGTGAACCGCTACGCGGGCGCCGAAGGGTCGGTGCACCGCCATGACGCCTTCGCCCTGCTCGAACTCTCCGCGCTCATCAAGGACTGCGCGGCACACGCGCAGATCGTCACGCACGACACGGCCCAGCAGGGGTTCGGGGAGCGTACGGAGTTCTGCGTCGGCGGTCCGACGTCGAATCAGCGGATGGCCGCGCATCTGCGGACGCTGCTGCCCGGCGTACGGATCAACGTCGAGCAGGACCCGGGGCCGGACCGGGTGGCGTTCCAGGTCGGCTCGGAGCGCTACCGGCTGGAGCCGGGGACCTCGGAGTACGTCCTGCTGGCGCGCCTGACAGGTGGTCAGGACGCCCGCCCGGTCTTCCTGTTCTGCGGACAGCGGGCCATCACCAACCAGGCGGCCACCCGTTATGTCGCCCGCAATCACGAGAAGCTGCGCCGCAAGCACGGCAACAAGTCGTTCTGCCTGCTGCTGAAGGTCGTCAACTCCCAGGCGTACGGCCCCGATGTCGTCGAGCTCGTCGGCGATGTGACGCGCGAGGCCCAGACTCCCGTGCCCAGCACACCCCCATCGCACCGGGCGGGCAGCTGACCGGACCTGCCCTCAACGGCGCAGCCTTGCCCGGCCGGCCGCCATCATCGATGTGATCTCGCCGATCCCGAACGGCCGGGCCAGCAGCACCACTCCGAGCAGCAGCGCGAGGGTCCCGGCGCCGGCGGCCGCCACGTCCCCGGCGCCCTCCGCCGCACGGGCCGCACCGTACGCCAGCGCACCGGCGGGCACGCAGGCGGCGATCAGACGGGCGTGCGCGCCGAGGGTCGGCGAGCGCAGCAGGGGCCCGGCGCCGGGCCCCGAGAGCCGGCGGGACAGGACGTACCCGGTGACGGCGAACCCGGCGAAGAAGGCCACGGTGCTCGCCCCGGCCATCCCGGTCACCGCCCAGCGCGCCGGCAGCAGCAGGTACGCGGCGACCGAGAGGCCCGCCTGGACGGCGGCGATCACCAGGTTGAGGAGAAAGGGGGTGCGGGTGTCGCTCATCGCGTAGAAGCCGCGGGAGAGGACGTACTGCCCGGAGAAGGCGATCAGCCCGGGGGCGAACGCCGCCATCATCCCGGCCATCACCAGGACGTCGGCGTCGGTGGCGCGCCCGTAACC
Organism: Streptomyces sp. NPDC091289; assembly: GCF_044757365.1. NCBI lineage: Bacteria > Bacillati > Actinomycetota > Actinomycetes > Kitasatosporales > Streptomycetaceae > Streptomyces > Streptomyces sp. NPDC091289. Next base: position 66,235 of record NZ_JBIVUT010000013.1, on the reverse strand, counting down.
GAAGACGGAGCCGATCACCCACGGCGCGAGCACCAGCAGGGCGGTGGCGGCGGGCACCACGACGGCGGCGCTGGTGCGCAGGGCGTACGCGACGTCGCGCCGCAGCCCCGCGAGGTCGCCGTCGGCCGCGGCCCGGCTCATCCGGGGCATCAGCGCGGTGACCAGCGAGACCGTGATGATGCCCTGCGGGACGACCCAGAGCTGATAGGCGTAGCTGTACGCGGTGTAGCCCGCGCCGCCCGCCACGCCCTGCTCCTCCGCGAGCTGCCCGGTGGCGGTGGAGAGCCGGGTGACGACCCAGTACGCGAGCTGGTTGGTGAGGACCAGGAGCACCAGCCAGCCGGCCGCGCGCATGGGCCGGGTCAGTCCGCTGCCGCGCCAGTCGAACCGGGGCCGCCAGCGGAACTTCGCGGCGCGCAGCGCGGGGATCAGGGCGAGGGTCTGCACGGCTATCCCGGCGGTGGTGCCCCAGCCGAGGAGGTGGGCGTGCGCGTCGGAGAGGGTGCCGTCGGAGTTGGCGGCGACGGCCATGTACAGCCCGAACACCCCGATGATCACGACGTTGTTGAGGACCGGGGTCCACATCATCGCGCCGAACCGGCCGCGGGCGTTGAGGACCTGGCCGAGCAGGGTGAACAGCCCGTAGAAGAGGATCTGCGGCAGGCAGTAGCGGGCCAGTGCGACGGTCAGTTCGGCCTGGCGGCCGTCGTAGTCGGTGTAGACGCCGACGATGAGGGGCGCCGCCGCCACGGCGAGCGCGGTGAGCGCGAGGAGGCCGACGGTGCACAGGGTGAGCAGCCGGTCGGTGTACGCAGCTCCCCCGTCGGCGTGCTCCTTGGCGGCCCGGACCAGTTCGGGGACGAAGACCGCGTTGAGCGCGCCGCCGATGAGGAGGATGTACAGGATGTTGGGCACGGTGTTGGCAACCGCGTAGCCGTCGGCGGTCAGTCCGGTGCCGAGTGCGGCGACGACGACGGCCGAGCGGACGAAGCCGGTGGCGCGTGAGACGACGGAGCCGGCCGCCATCACGGCCCCGCTGCGCAGCACCGAGGCGGGCTTGGCCGGGGGCTCGGTGGTGCTGTCGACGGTCGCGCTCACTGGTGGTCTCCCGTGTTCCGAGGTTCTGGCCGACGGTGGAGCGTACTCCGGACCGGGCGAGCGCCTCGGCGTCAGGGTTTTCCGGGACGGGACGGAACCCGACATGAGGGAAATGCCTCTCCCTTGCTGAGTGCCCCTGCCCTGGAGGTTTTTCCGTTGTATTCCGCACGTCCGCGTATCCGTCGCTCCGCCCCGGCCGGCCGGAGGACCCGGCTCGCCCTGACCGGGCCCGCGGCCCTGCTCGCCGCCGCGCTCACCGCGTGCTCGGGCGGCGCTTCGGGCTCCGCGGAGGTGGGCGGGGACGGCAAGGCGCCCGGCACCAGCATCTCGGTGAACCTCACGGGCAAGGCGGCGACGCCCGGCGAGCCGGTGAAGGTGACGCTGGCGCGGGGGAAGCTGAAGGCGGTCACGGTGACGGCCGGCGAGGGCGGCGCACTGGCCGGGAAGATATCCGCCGACGGCCGGGCCTGGATATCCGAGCGGGTCGCCGCGCCGGGCACCGCGTACACGGTCGAGGCGAAGGACGCGGACGGCGGCAGCGGCAGGGCCACGTTCGCCACCGCCGAGGCCGAGAAGGTCAACAAGCTCTCGCTCGCTCCGGGGAAGAACACGACCGTGGGCATCGCGCAGCCGCTGTCCGTCGTCTTCGACCACCCCGTGAAGGACAAGGCGGCCGTCGAGAAGGCGCTGAAGGTCTCGACGTCCAACGGCACCGAGGGCTCCTGGGGCTGGCTCCAGGACTACTCGGGCAAGGACCGCGTCGACTGGCGGCCCGAGGAGTACTGGAAGCCCGGCACGAAGGTCACCCTGGACGCGCAGCTGAACGGCGTCGACACGGGGGCGGACGGCGGCTGGTTCGTCCGCGACTACTCGACGACGTTCACGATCGGTGCCGCCCAGGTGGTCGAGGTCGACCTCGACCGGTCCCGTCTCTCCCTGAACCGGGACGGGAAGCAGGTCCTGGACATCCCGATGTCGGCGGGCACCCCGGGTGGCGAGAAGGCCTCCTGGCGGGGCACGGCGGTCCTGATGTCGAAGGAGGGCACGATCAACATGCGCTCCGAGACGGTGGGCCTCGGCGACGCCTACGACAAGATGGTCGACTACTCGATGCGGCTGACCTGGTCGGGGATGTATGTGCACGCGGCCCCGTGGAACGCGGGCTATTTCGGCCAGGCCAACCGGAGTTCGGGCTGCGTCGGGATGAGCGACGCCGACGCCGCCGCTCTGTACGGACAGGTGCGGGTGGGCGACCCGTTCGAGATGACCGGCGCACAGGCCAAGGGCACGGTCGCCGAGGGCAACGGGTACGGCGCGTGGAACCTCTCGTGGGCCGACTGGCAGGCCAAGAGCGCCCTGAAGTGACCCGATAGCTCCCGTTCCGGCCTCGGACCCCTACTGACGCCACGTCCAACAATCGTTACCCTCACGCAACACGACGAGTAGTTACCAGCGGTAAACAACCGGGGTTACCGTCGGGTCACTTTGCACTGACACGCGTGAGGAGTGACCCTGTGGCACGTCCGAAACCGGCACTGCGCACCACCGCTTCGATCACCACCGCCGTCGCCCTGCTGGCCGGGGGCGCGCTGGTCGCCGCCCCGGCGGCGACCGCCGCCCCCGCCCCCGTCGCCGCGCCCTCGGGCACGACGGCCCAGGGCCTGACGTTCCACGACATCCCCGGCTCGGGCGGCATCACGCTCAAGGGCAACGTCTTCACGCCCGCCGGGGCGGCGGCCGGGGCGAAGCATCCGCTGATCGTCTTCCCGACGAGCTGGGCCATGCCGCAGATCGAGTATCTGGCGCAGGCGCAGAAGCTCGCCGACTCCGGTTATGTCGTGGTGAGTTACACCTCGCGCGGCTTCTGGCTCTCCGGCGGGAAGATCGAGGTGGCGGGAGCGCCGGACATCGCGGACGCCTCCGCCGTCATCGACTGGGCGCTGGAGCACACCTCCGCCGACCCGGACCGCATCGGCATGGGCGGCGTCTCCTACGGCGCGGGCATCAGCCTGCTCGCGGCCGGGCACGACCCGCGCATCAAGGCGGTCGCCGCGCTCAGCGGCTGGGCCGATCTCATCGACTCGATCTACAGCGGGCGCACCCAGCACCTCCAGGCCGCCGCCCTGCTCGGCGGCCTGGGCCGGATCACCGGCCGCCCCGGCGACGAACTGACGCAGACGCTGAAGGACTTCCTCGGCTCCAACCTGGAGAAGGAACCGGAGATGATCGCCTGGGGGAAGAAGCGCTCCCCCGTGACGTATCTGGACCGGATCAACGCCAACGGCGCGGCGATCATGATGGGCAACGCCTGGGGCGACACGCTCTTCCCGCCCAACCAGTACGCCTCGTTCTACGACAAGCTCACCGGCCCCAAGCGGCTGGAGTTCCGCCCCGGCGACCACGCCACCGCCGAGGCCACCGGTCTGCTCGGACTGCCCAACGACACCTGGACGAGCACCCGCCGCTGGTTCGACCGCTATCTCAAGGACGAGCGCAACGGCATCGACACCGAGCAGCCCGTCCAGCTCAAGTCCCGTACGGACAAGGGCTACGAGGGCTACCCGGACTGGAAGTCGGTCGGCGCGGTGAAGAACCGGATCCCGCTGGACGGCACCAAGAAGGTGTGGGCCAACGTCGATTCGGGCGCCAACGGCGGCATCGCGATCCTGTCCAACGCGCTGGACCAGTTCCTGAAGCTGCCGCCGATGGTCTCCGTACCCCTGCTGCCGCGCACCTTCGCGAGCGTGTGGCAGTCGGAGCGGTACGCCACCGAGCAGCACATCAGGGGCACGTCCGAGCTGCACACCACGGTCACCAGCACGAAGCCGAGCGGCACCCTCGTCGCGTATCTCTACGACGTGGGGCCGCTCGGCGTCGGCAAGCTGGTCAGCAATGCTCCGTACACCTTCCACGGGCAGACGCCGGGCCGGCCGTTCCCCGTCGACCTGGAGCTGTTCTCCACGGCCTACGACGTCCCGGCCGGTCACCGGCTCGCCCTGGTGATCGACACCGTCGATCCGCTGTACATCGAGCACAACCCGACCGGCGCGCAGCTGACCTTCTCCTCGCCCGGCACGGACCCGAGTCATCTCTCGGTCCCGCTGCGCGAGAAGTGATCACCGACTGCTGCCGGGCGGGCAGGGCCCTGCTACTGCCCTCCCGGCAGCAGCCTCCCCGGTTCGGCCGGGGCCACCCCCACCGCCTTCGTCTTCGGATTGCGCCGCTGACGACGGGCCACCCAGGTGGCGAACCACGAGAGCAGCATGCACATCCCGATGTAGATCGGAGAGATCACCATCACGACGGGGATGAAGGGAAGATCGTAGTCGAGATTCGACGCGATCAGCTTTCCGGCGTGGAGGAATTCCTCGTAGGTGATCAGATAGCCCAGTGAGGTGTCCTTGAGCGCGACCACCAGTTGACTGATGATGGTCGGCAGCATCGCGCGTACGGCCTGGGGAGCCAGGACGAACGTGGTGACCTGTGTCTTGCGCATGCCGAGCGCGTACGCGGCCTCGCGCTGGCCCCGGTCCACGGAGTTGATCCCGGTGCGGAACACCTCCGCGAGGACGGAGCCGTTGTAGAGCGTCAGTCCGGCGACCAGGGCGGGCAGCGGCTGGACCTTCAGCGCCACGAAGATGAAGAAGATCATCACCAGCACCGGCATGGCCCGGAAGAACTCGACCAGCAGCGTGGAGATCCAGCGCAGCACGCGGTGTTCGGAGAGCCGGCCGACCGCGAGGACCGCGCCCAGTGCGAGGGAGAGGACCGCGGCGTACGCGAACGCCTTGAGGGTGTTGCCGAGCCCGCGCAGCAGCAGTTCCTGGATGCCCTTGTACTCGAAGGGCGTCCACTTCTCGGCGGTGAACTGGTCGGTGTCGAAGAGCAGATAGACGATCCAGCCGAACAGCGCCAGGATCACGATCGTCGAGGCGATCCCGTACATCAGGTGCCGCTTGCGGGTCAGCGGTCCGGGGATGTCGTAGAGCGCGGTGGCCTCGGGCCGTGACGGCCTGCGGGTGAGGGTCTTGGTCATCGTGCCACTCCCCAGCGCTTCTCCATCACGTTGAACACCGCGCTGATGGTCAGGGTGATGATCAGGTAGCCGACGGCGATCCAGATGAAGGACCAGATGATGCTGTAGCCCAGTTCGTTGAGCGTCTTGTAGGTGCCGAGGAGCTCGGTGACGCTGAACGCCCCGGCGATCGCGGAGTTCTTCGCCAGCGCGATCAGGGTCGAGCCGACCGGCGGGATCACCGACCGGAACGCCTGCGGCAGCACCACGGTGCTCAGGGTCTGGCCGAAGTTCATCCCGAGGCTGCGGGCGGCCTCGCCCTGGCCCTTGGGCACCGTGTTGATGCCGGAGCGCAGCACCTCGCAGATGAACGCGGAGGTGTAACAGCCGAGCGCCAGCACCGCGAAGACCTGGAACGGCAGGACGAGCCCGAAGCGGGGCAGGCCCAGCAGGACCGCGAAGAACAGCAGGGTCAGCGGGGTGTTGCGGAGCACGGTGACCCAGACCGTGCCCAGCACCCGGAAGGAGCCGACGGGCGCGACCCGGAAGGACGCCATCAGGAAGCCGAGGACGAGCGCCAGCGCTGAGGCGTAGACGGTCAGCTCGACGGTGCCGAGGAAGCCCTTGCCGTAGAGGGAGAAGTTCTCTGTCAGTACATCCATGGGTGGGGCCGTCCCCTCAGGTCGCCGGGTAGCGGTCGATGGGCGGCGGGGTCGGCGCGGGAGATCCGGAGAGCCCCAGCGTCGCTTCGTACGCCTTCTTCCAGTTGCCGTTCTTCTCGTTGGCCTCCAGCGCGTCGTTGATGGCGTTGCGCAGTTCGTTGTCGCTGCGCGGTACGCCGATGCCGTAGGGCTCCTCGGAGAAGGGCTTGCCGACGACCTTCATCTCGTCGGGCGCCTTGGCCGCGAAGCCGAGCAGGATCGCGTCGTCGGTGGTGACGGCGTCGACCTGGAAGGTGAGGAGGTTGTCGACGCAGATCGAGTACGTGTCGTACGCGACGAGCGTCGCCTTGGGGTAGTCGGCGGCGATGCGCTGGTAGGGCGTGGAGCCGGCCGCCGAACAGACGGTCTTGCCCGCCAGGTCCTGCGGTCCGTTGATGTCGTCCTCGTCGGTGCGCACCAGCAGCCCCTGACCCGCCATGTAGTACGGGCCGGCGAAGCCGACGAGCTTCTTGCGCATGTCGTTGATGGTGTAGGTGCCGACGTAGTAGTCGATCTGGCCGTTCTGCAGGGCCGTTTCGCGGTTGGCGGAGGCGATCGTGCGGAAGCGGATCGTCCGCGGTTCGAAGCCGAGGGAGGCCGCCACCATCCGGGCGATCTCGATGTCGAATCCGGAGTAGATCCCGGTCGCCGGGTCCTTCTCCCCCAGGTACGGCTGGTCCTCCTTGGCGCCGACCACCAGGTAGCCGCGCTTCTTCGCCTTGGTCCAGGTGCGGGAGTCGGGCAGTTCGAAGCCGGTGTCGACCCGGTACTCCGGCAGGGCCTCGGCCTTGGGCCCCTTGACCGGCGGGCTGCCGTCCTTGCCGCAGCCCGCGGCGAGTGCGGCGAGCAGGAGACCGGCCACGAGGGCGGCGGCCCTGCCCGTACGCGTGTTCCTCGTACGCAACATGGAAGCCTCCCTCAGTGCTTGAGGATCTTGGACAGGAAGTCCTTGGCGCGGTCGCTCGAAGGGTTCGTGAAGAAGTCCTCCGGGGTGCGGTCCTCGACGACGCAGCCTTCGGACATGAACACGACGCGGTTGGCCGCGGAGCGGGCGAAGCCCATCTCGTGGGTGACGACGACCATGGTCATGCCGTCCCGGGCGAGCTGCTGCATGACTTCGAGCACCTCGTTGATCATCTCCGGGTCGAGCGCCGAGGTGGGCTCGTCGAAGAGGAGCGCCTTGGGGTCCATGGCCAGGGCGCGGGCGATGGCCACGCGCTGCTGCTGGCCGCCGGAGAGCTGGGCGGGGAACTTGTCGGCGTGGGCGGCCAGGCCGACCCGCTCCAGCAGCTCACGGGAGCGCGCGTGGGCCTCGTCCTTCTTGCGCCTGCGGACCTTGAGCTGCGCCAGGGAGACGTTGTCCAGCACGGTCTTGTGGGCGAAGAGGTTGAACGACTGGAAGACCATGCCGACTTCGGCACGGAGCTGGGCCAGGCCCTTGCCCTCCGCGGGAAGGGGTCTGCCGTCGATCGTGATGCTGCCGGACTCGATCGTCTCCAGCCGGTTGATCGCCCGGCACAGGGTGGATTTCCCTGAGCCGGAGGGGCCGATGACCACCACCACCTCCCCGCGGCCGACGGTGAGATTGATGTCCTGAAGTACGTGCAACTCTCCGAAGTGTTTGTTGACGTCCCTCAGTTCGATCAACGGATCGACGGCCATGCGCTGCCCTACCCACTTGTCGCTGTATCGAGGTCAGCGCAAACTATCCATCGCAAAAAGGGACTTCGCACCCGACACGCGTAAATGGCGCAAAAGGCTTTTTAACTGGATTAGGTGAGGAGAGGGGGCCCCGGCCGGCTCCCGGCTCAGTTCTCCGCGGACTCCGCGTACACCTGGGAGAGCTCCGGGCTGCCCGACATCGCCCAGTCGAGACCGGCCGCGACGACGTCGATCTCCCGCCCGGACTCCAGCCGCACCACGGGCTGACCGCTCGGCCAGATGTCCCACGCGGCGCCCGGGACGGTCCGCACAATGACCGTGCCGAGATAGAGACCGGCGTCGTTGCCGAGCCAGGGAAGTTCCTCGGGGTCGTCGCGCCAGCGGGGCGGCAGCTGGTCGAGCGCGGCCAACGAGGCGGGTGTGTCGTCGAGTTCGAGTCCTTGCTGCCCCGCCCGGACGCGCAGCAGTTCGCATTCGGCGAGCAGCTCGGCCACACCGTCGGGGTCCGTCTCGACGGCGGCGGCGAGTGCGCCCGCATGCGTACCACCCTGACGCTTACGCCAGTTGTCCAAGAAAGGGATGTTCATACCACTAGGGTCCCATCCCGGCCAGGTTCCGCACCACAGGGCGCGCGGCGTTCACCGTTCCCCCACCCGACCCACCCCGGCAACCGGGCGGATATCTAAGGTACGCACATGAGCGCACAGGCGTATGTCTCGGAACTGTTCTCGCTGGAAGGCCGGGTGGCGGTGGTCACCGGCGGCAGCTCCGGCATCGGCCGGGCGATCACCGGCGCGCTGGCCCGGGCCGGCGCGGGCGTCGTGGTCGTGGCCCGCCGGGAGACGGAGCTGAGGGCCACCGTGGACGAGCTGACCGCCGAGGGCTGCCGGGCGGCCTGGGCGAGCGCGGACCTGAGCACCCCGGAGGGGGTCCGCGCGGGGGCGGAGGGGGCCGTGGCGGCGTTCGGCGAGCCGGACATCCTGGTGAACTGCGCCGGGATCAATCTGCGTCCGCCGATGACCGAGCTCGGCGAGGACGTGTGGGACACCACGATGGCGGTGAACCTGAAGGCGCCGTTCCTGCTGGGGCAGCGCTTCGGGCCCGGCATGGCCGAGCGGGGTTACGGGCGGATCATCCACGTCACCTCGCAGCAGGCGCACCGGGCCTTCGTGAACAGCGGTGCGTACGGGGTGTCCAAGGGCGGCCTGGAGTCCCTGGCCCGCTCCCAGGCCGAGGCGTGGTCGCCGTACGGCGTCACAGTGAACACCCTGGTGCCCGGGTTCGTGCTGACGCCGCTGAACGAGCGCCTCGCCTCGGACCCGGAGAAGGTGGCGTCGCTCGCCGCGCGGACCCTGGTCGGCCGCAACGGTCTCGCGGAGGACTTCGCGGGGGCCGCGGTGTTCCTCGCGGGGCGCTCATCGGCGTACGTCACCGGGCAGTCGGTGTTCGTGGACGGCGGATTCTCGGTGCATTAGGGGGTGTCCGGCCCTGATCCCTACCGGACACCCCCTGGGGCGTGGCCCCGTACGGAGGCCTCGCCGTCCACGCCCGGGGCCGTCCGGTCAGGAGTTCTGCTGCCAGAGGGCGGCCGCCGCTTCGGTCACGGCGGTGTCCACGGCGGCCGAGGCGGCGTCCTTGTCGATGCCCAGGCCGGTCAGTACGCCGGAGCCGTCCTCGAACTCCAGCAGGGCCAGCAGGACGTGCTCGGTGCCGACGTAGTTGTGGCCGAGCCGCAGGGCCTCGCGGAACGTCAGCTCCAGGACCTTGCGGGAGTCCGGGTCGTACGGGATCAGCTCGGGCAGCTCGTCGGCGGCGGCGGGCAGTGCGGCGGTCGCCGCTGCGCGGACGGCGTCCGGCGTCGCCCCCTGGCCGGTGACGACCCGGGCGGCGATGCCGTCGGGCTCGGCGAGGAGGCCGAGCACCAGGTGGGCCGGGAGGATCTCGGCGTGCCCGGCGGCCTTGGCCTCGTTGTGGGCGGCCGCGACGACATTGCGGGCGCGCTGGGTGAAGCGGCCGAAGCCCTGGCTCGGGTCCAGGTCGGACGTCCCCTCGGCCTTCTTGGTGACGAAGCGCTTCTGGGCCGCCTGGCGGGTGACCCCCATGCTCCGGCCGATGTCCGTCCAGGAGGCGCCGGAGCGCCGGGCCTGGTCCACGAAGTGGCCGATCAGATGGTCGGCCACATCACCGAGATGGTCGGCGGCGACGACCGCGCCGGAGAGCTGCTCCAGGGCGTCGGCGTTGGACTTCTTGATGGCCTCGATCAGGTCGTCGAGGCGCACGGAAGGGGTGACAGGAAGTGGCTGCGTCATGCGTCAACCCTAAGTTGACACCCATCGAGTGTCAACCTTGGGTTGTCAGGCCGGCGCGGCCCCTCCCTCCCGGGTCCCGGCTCAGAGATCGAGGTCGACGACCACCGGGGCGTGGTCGGACGCGCCCTTGCCCTTGCGCTCCTCGCGGTCGACGTAGCTGTCCTTGACGGCGGCGGTGAACGGGGCATTGCCGAAGGTGAGGTCGATCCGCATGCCCTTGTTCTTGGGGAACCGCAGCTCGCGGTAGTCCCAGAAGGTGTAGGCGCGGTCGTACTTGAGGGGGCGGGGGTGGACCTCACTCAGGCCCTCCGCCTCCAGGGCCGCGAGGGCGGCGCGCTCGGCGGGCGTCACATGCGTGGCGCCCGCGAAGAGCGCCGGGTCCCAGACGTCCTCGTCGGTCGGGGCCACGTTGAAGTCGCCCAGGACCGCGAACGGCAGGCTCCCCGCCGCGTCCGCCGCCACGGCCTTCCGCAGGGCCTCCAGCCAGCGCAGCTTGTATGCGTAGTGCTCGTGCTCGACCTCGCGGCCGTTGGGCACGTACACCGACCAGAGGCGCAACGGGCCGCAGGTCGCCGAGATCGCGCGGGGCTCCTGCACCCCGTCGTACTCCGGGCCGTCGGGCAGCCCGGAGACGACGTCGGTGAGGCCGACGCGGGAGAGCAGCGCGACCCCGTTCCACCGGCCGGTGGCGTTGACCGCGGACTCGTAGCCCGCCTCACGCAGGGCTTCGGCGGGGAACTGCTCCGCCGTGCACTTGGTCTCCTGGACGCACAGCACATCGGTGCCGCTGCTCTCCAGCCAGGCCAGGAGCCTCGGCAGCCGGGCGGTGATCGAATTGACGTTATAGGTGGCGATGCGCATGGCAGCCAACCTAGCGGCTCCCACTGACAGTCGCCGGTGGGCTCACAGCTCGGTGACGCCGCCCGGGGCCAGCCGGCCGTGGTCCGAACCGCCCAGGGCCCCGATCTGGTTGTCGTAGATCGGCCGCGCCAGATCGGTCAGCAGGGCGTCGTGGACGTCGATGGCGCGCCGCGGCTTGACCTCGCGCACGTAGTCGATGACCTCGGAGATCTTGTTCCAGGGAGCCATGACCGGCAGCAGCAGGGTGTCCACGGGGCGGTCGGGCACGGTGAGCGCGTCGCCGGGGTGGAAGACCGAACCGTCGACGAGGAAGCCGACGTTGGTGACCCTCGGGATGTCCGGGTGGATCACCGCGTGCAGCTCGCCGTGCACGGTGACGTCGAATCCGGCGGCGGAGAACGCGTCCCCGTCGCCCACGGTGTGCACCCGCCCCGGGAAGGCCGCCGAGAGCTGCCCGGCCACACTGCGCAGCGTCCAGACCTCGGCCGCCGGGTTCGCCTCCAGGCCCGCCCGCAGCCGCGCCTCGTTGAAGTGGTCGGGGTGCTCGTGCGTCACCAGCATGACGTCCGCGCCGAGCGCCGCGTCGTCCTCGGAGAAGCCGCCGGGGTCGATGACCAGGACCCGCCCCTCCTTCTCGATCCGGACGCAGGAGTGGGTCTTCTTGGTGAGCGTGAGTGCCCGAGCCGATGCGTTCATGGCTCCATCCTGCTACGCGGGCGGCGTGGTTTCCTCCTGGATCACGTTCTGCGCGATGGCGAAGGCCGCTCCGGCCGCCGGGATGCCGCAGTAGACGGCGGTCTGCAGCAGAACTTCCTTGATCTCGGCGGGAGTCAGGCCGTTGCGCAGGGCGGCGCGGGTGTGTGCGGCCAGGCCCTCCAGGTGGCCGGAGGCGACGAGCGCGGTGAGCGTGATGCAGCTGCGGGTGCGGCGGTCGAGGCCGTCCCGGCTCCACACCTCGCCCCAGGCGTACCGGGTGACCAGTTCCTGGAAATCGTCGGTGAACCCGTCGGCGGCGGCGTTCACCGCGTCGACATGGGCGTCCCCCAGCACCTCGCGGCGCACCTTCGTGCCCTGCTCGTGCCGGTCGTCCGGCGTCGGCGCGGAGGTCTCGGGCGCGCCGGAGGCCGGGGCGATCTCGGCCACCGGGGCGAACGGGGCGGCGGGCGTCGCGGGCCCGGTGGCGAGCGGCAGCACGGGGATCGCGGCCGAGGTGTCCTGCTGCCAGGCGGTGGAGAAGTGCATCAGCAGCAGGTCGCTGACGGCGGCGGGCTGCTCGACGGGGGCGAGGTGCGAGGCCCCGGGGACGAGCGCCAGGCGGGCGTCCGGTATCCCGGCGACCAGGGTGCGGGCCTCGGCGGGCCCGGTGACCTGATCCTCCGCCCCGACCAAAACCAGCGTGGGGACGCCGATCCGGCCCAGCGCGCCACGGATGTCGAAGGCCGCGAGCGCCTCGCAGGCGGCGATGTAGCAGCCGGGGTCGGTGGTGCGGACCATCTGGACGGCCCACTCGACGATGGCGGGCTGCGCGGCGGCGAAGCCGGGGGTGAACCAGCGTTCCGGCGCGGTGCGGGCCATCGGCTCCAGGCCGTTGGTGCGGACGATCACGCCGCGCTGCCGGAACTCGTCGGCCGTGCCGAACCGGGGCGAGGAGGCGACGAGCGCCAGCGAGGCGACCCGGTGCGGATGGCGCAGGGCCAGGTCCGCGCCGACCGCCCCGCCGATCGAGCAGCCCGCGTAGCCGAACCGCTGGACGCCGAGCCCGTCGAGCGTGGCGAGCAGCCGGTCTGCCAGCTCGGCGACGGAGGGGGCGGCGTGGGCGGGCGCGCCGCCGTGGCCGGGCAGGTCGTAGCGGAAGACCCGCCAGTGCTGGGACAGCTCGGGTATCTGGCGATCCCACATGTGCCACGTCGTGCCGAGCGAGGGGCCGATGACCAGGACCGGGGCGTCCTCGGGCCCGTCGAAACGGTACTGAAGCGTCCGGGGGGCACCGGCCGGAGCCTGCGGGGCGGGAGTGGCCTGCGGTACGGAGGTGGCCTGCGGGGCGTGCGGGGCCTGCGGGACCGAGGTGTCCTGCTGCGCCGGGCCCGGCTGCGGGGCGAAGGGGCCCTGCGGGGCCTGCGGGGCGAGCGGGGTCAGGTCCGGCTGCGCGGCCCCTGGCGCCGACGGGAATCCGGGCGTCCCCTGGCCGCCGGGGGCCGGGTAGGGCGCCGGGAAGGACTCCGGGGCGGCCGACAGGGGCACGGCGTCCGGTCCCTGGTGCGGGGCCGGAACCGCCTGGTGAGGCGCTCCGGGGTGCGGGGCGGGCCCACCGGGGTGGGGGGCCTGCACGGGCTGCGGGGTCGTCTCGCTCACTTCGCTCACTCGCTCCAGGTTACTGAGCGCCCCGCCCGGTCCCGGTCAGGGGGTCGCCGCCGATACGACATACACGACAGGACTGGCCGGGTCGGTCATATTGACCGTGATGTTCTGGGTGGGGCGCGGCTTCTTGTTGCTGTGCGTGGTGCTGGCCCAGCGCTCTCCCGGGCCGAAGGACCAACCGGTGATCTTGATGTCGCGCTGACTGATGTCGATCGTGTCGGGTTCCAGCGCCGCGCGTCCCGTGCCCACCCCGGTCAGGAAGCGGTCGAGACCGGCGGAGGTCGTCCGGAACTTCGCGTACATCCGGCTGGCTTTCCAGTTGTTCGTCTCGTAGTACTGGACGCCCTGCCCGTTGCCGGGGATCGGGATCTCGAAGATCCGGCGCTGCATCTTGGAGGGCCAGCCCTCGCGGAGCCCCTGGGCGGCCGCCTCGGCCTCCTTGTCCTGGCCCGAGCGGCGGCTCTGGCCGGCCGAGATCAGCAGATAGCCGGCCGGGATGCCGATCAGCAGCACGATGATCGTCGCGGTGATGAAGCGCCGCTTGAACACGCGCCGGCTGTCCTCGGGCGGTTTGCCCTCGCCGTCGCCCGGAGACTCCGACTGGTGCGGCACCACGGGGTGCTCGGCTGCGATCATGATCAGGTGGTCCTCAAGGTGCTGCGGTGACGGCGTACTGAAGGGTGGACGCCGGGGAGGGCGGCTGCGGTTCAGTCGGCGGTACGGGTGGACCGGGTGTTGCGGATGGTGCTCGCCGCCTGGTCGTAGATCTGGGCGTACCGCTCGTACCGCTCGACGCGCCGCCGGTTGGCGCGGCGGAAGCGGCGGGCGACCAGCCGGGCCAGGTCCGCGGCGCCGACCATACCCGCCTCGGGGCCGAGCTGCGCCTTCGCGATCCGGGCCTCGGGGCGGTAGCCGCGCCCGGTGAGGTGGCGCTTGAAGGCGTCCCGCGCGGGGTTGATCAGGAGGTCGTCGGCGGCGCTGACGCCGCCTCCGATGACGAAGCAGGACGGGTCGAGCGCGGCGGCCAGGTTGGCGATGCCGACGCCGAGCCACTGGCCGATGTCCTGGAGGAGCTCGATGCACATCGCATCGCCCTCACGGGCCAGTTCGGTGATGAGCGGCCCGGTGATGTCGGGGATGTTGCCCTTCACCCGGTCCAGTAGATAGTGCGCGACCGGGGAGTCGGCGGCGGCCAGTTCCCTGGCCTCGCGGACCAGGGCGTTGCCGGAGCTGTACTGCTCCCAGCAGCCGCGGTTGCCGCAGGGGCAGCGGTGGCCCGAGGGCACGACCTGCATGTGGCCGAACTCACCGGCCACCCCGTACTTGCCGCGCTTGACCTGACCGTCCTCCAGGATCGCGCCGCCGATGCCCGTACCGAGGGTGATCATGACGAGGTGGTCCTCGCCGCGGCCCGCGCCGAAGCGCCATTCCGCCCAGGCGGCGGTGTTGGCGTCGTTGTCGACCATGACGGGGACGACGAGGCGGGAGGCGATGGCGTCGCGCAGGGGCTCGTCGCGCCAGGCGAGGTGCGGGGCGAACAGGACCTTGGAGCGGTCGGCGTCCACCCAGCCCGCCGCGCCGATGCCCACCGCGTGGACGTCGTGCCGGTCGGAGAGGTCCAGGACCAGCTCGACGATGGTGTCCTCGACGACCTTGGGGCTCTTGGACTTGTCGGGCGTCTCCGTGCGCAGCTGTTCCAGGATGTTGCCGTCGGCGTCGACGACGCCCGCCATCACCTTCGTACCGCCGATGTCGATCCCGACCGTGGGGACCCGGGGGGCGGTGAGGTGGGAGCGGCGTTCCTTGGTGCCGACGGTCTTGAGGACGGTGGCGCGGGCGGAGCCGCGGTGTGCGAAGTCGCGGTACGTGCTCATCGTCCCTGCGGGGTCTGGGGGGCCGGGCCGCTGTCGCGGCCGGCGGCGGACGGCGCCCGCCGGGCTCGATTCTGCCACTGCCCGGCCCCGGGGGCCGGTGGCCGGGGTCGGCCGCGCCGGGGCGGGTCGGCGGTCAGGGGGTGTCGTCGGCCGGGCCGTGGCTGCCCGGGAGGGTGGGGGTCGGGGTGCGTTCCAGCTCGTGGCTGAGCTCCTCCAGCTCGCTGCCGCCCGCCATCTGGCGGGTCAGTTCGTCCAGCGTGATGTCTTCCTTGGTGTGGCTGCCGGACATCGCGCCGCGCTTGAGCAGGACGAACCGGTCGCCGACGAGGTGCGCGTGGTGCGGGTTGTGCGTGATGAGGACCACGCCGAGGCCCGCGTCGCGGGCGGCCGCCACGTACTTGAGGACCACACCGGACTGCTTGACGCCGAGGGCGGCGGTCGGCTCGTCCAGGACCAGGACCTTGGCGCCGAAGTAGACGGCGCGGGCGATGGCCACGCACTGGCGCTCGCCGCCGGACAGGGTGCCGATGGGCTGGTCCACGTCGCGCAGGTCGATGCCCATGCGGAGCAGTTCGGTACGGGTCGTCTCGCGCATCTTCCGGACGTCGAGGCGCTTGAAGGGGCCGAAGCCGATGGTGGGTTCGGAGCCGAGGAAGAAGTTCCGCCAGACCGGCATCAGCGGGACGACGGCGAGGTCCTGGTAGACGGTGGCGATGCCCCGGTCCAGGGCGTCGCGCGGGTTGGCGAGGGTGGTCTCCTCGCCGTCGATCAGGAAGCGTCCGGCGTCGTGCCGGTGCAGCCCGGCGATGATTTTGATGAGGGTCGACTTGCCGGCGCCGTTGTCGCCGAGGACGCAGGTGATCTCGCCCGCGTGGACCTCCAGCGAGACATGTTCCAGGGCCTTGATGTTGCCGTAGAACTTGGACACGTCGTCCAGCTCGACGAGCGGTCCGGCGGTCGCTCCCCCGGTCGTTCCCGCGGTGTCTTCAGGGGTGGCCGTCATGAGGTCGCCTCCGCGCGCTTGCGCACCCACGCGTTGAGCAGGGTGGCCAGGAGCAGCATCGCTCCCAGGAAGAATTTGAACCAGTCCGGGTTCCACTCGGCGTACACGATGCCCTTGCTGGTCATGCCGAAGATGAAGGCGCCGACCGCCGAGCCGATCGCGGAGCCGTAGCCGCCGGTGATCAGGCAGCCGCCGATGACGGCGGCGATGATGTACGTCAGCTCGTTGCCGACGCCCTCGCCGGACTGGACGACGTCGTAGCTGAACAGCAGGTGCTGGCCGGAGATCCAGGCGGCGAAGGCGACGCCCAGGTAGAGCCCGATCTTGGTGCGGATGACCGGGACGCCGACCGCGCGGGCCGCGTCGGCCTCGCCGCCGACCGCGAAGATCCAGTTGCCGAAGCGGGTACGGAGGAGGATCCAGGTGGCGACGCCGACGAGCGCCGCCCACCACAGGATCGTCACCTTGAACTCGACGCCGCCGAGGGTCAGCGTCGAGGCGAACAGGGCGCGGGCGGACTCGAAGCCCTCCATGTCGCCGATGGCCTTGGTGGAGACGGTGCCGCTGATGAGCTTGGTGAAGCCGAGGTTCAGACCGGTCAGCATCAGGAAGGTGCCGAGCGTGATGATGAAGCTCGGCAGTTTGGTGCGGGTCAGCATGAAGCCGTTGAACGCGCCGATGGCGAGCGTGACCAGCAGCGACACGAAGACGCCGACCCAGACGTTGGCCGTCATCTGGTAGCTGAACATCGAGGAGATCAGCGCGGAGCTGGTCACCATCACCCCGGCGGAGAGGTCGAACTCGCCGCCGATCATCAGCAGCGCGACCGGGGCGGCCATGATGCCGAGGACCGAGGCCGCGTACAGCACGGTGCCGAAGCTGGAGGCCTGGAGGAAGCTGTCGGCGACGATCGCGAAGAACAGGAACACGGCTGCCGCGCCGACGACCGAGCCGAGCTCGGGGCGGCCGAGCAGCTTGCGCAGCGGTGAGGTGCGCACGAGGCGCTCGTCCACCTCCGCCGGCTTCTCCGGGGCGGCGGTGGAGCCGCTCATCGGGTGCCCCGCTTGGTGTAGTCGGCCAGGGCGTCGGCGTCGTCCTTGGTGATGATCTGCGGGCCGGTGAGGACGGGCAGGCCGCCGCCGAGGACGTTGCGGTTGTAGCGGTAGAGCCAGAGCAGGTCGACGGCCTCGTAGCCCTGGAGGTAGGGCTGCTGGTCGACGGCGAAGCCGAGCTTGTCGGTCTGGAGGCCGGTGGCGACCTTCGCGTTGAGGTCGAAGGTGTCGATCTCGGCCTTGCTGCCCGCCGTCTGCTTGGCCTGGACGGCCGCGTCGGCGAAGGGGGCGCCGAGGGTGACGACCGCGTCGATGCTCTTGTCGGACTGGAGCTTGGCCTCGATGGACGCGGTGACGTCGGGCATGTTGGTGCCGTCGACGTACAGGTTCTGCATCGTGCCGTCGAAGGTCTTCTTCGCTCCGGCGCAGCGCTGCTCGTGGCCCACGTTGCCCTGCTCGTGCAGGACGCACAGGGCCTTCTTGCGGTCGCGGCCGTTCAGCTCGTCGCCGACGGCCTCACCGGCGATCGACTCGTCCTGGCCGATGTGGGTGAGCGCCCCGAACTCCTTGGACTCGGCGGAGCCGGAGTTCACGGTGACGACCGGGATGCCCGCCTTGACGGCCTTGGCGACCACGGCCTTCATCGCGTCCGGCTTGGCCAGCGAGACGATCAGCCCGTCGACCTTCTTGTCGATCGCGGTCTGGACGAGCTGGGCCTGCTGGTTGGCCTCGTCGTTGTGCGAGTACAGGAAGTTGATGTTGTCCTTGACGGCCGCCTGCTCGGCGCCCTTCTGGACGATGTCCCAGAAGGTGTCGCCGTCGCCCGAGTGGGTGACCATGGCGAAGGTCCAGCGCGGTGTGTTCACCGCGGCCCGGCCCTCGGCGGCCTCGGCCGCGCGCTCTTCCGCCCGCTTGCCGCCGGTGCTGCTGCATCCTGCGGCGGCCAGCACCACTGCCAGCACGGCGCCCAGCGCGCGTACCCCTGTCCGAACCCTTGCCACGACGCCGTGCCCTTCTACTGCTGCTCGCTGTGCGCTTGACCGGGCCGGGGAGTGTACGGTCCCGGGCCGGCTGCCCAAGTATCCCCGAGCCCTGCCCGCAACCCTTGCGCGGGTGGGCCGAGGACACAGGAGCCTGGGGTACGGGACCCGGGCGGCGCAACCCGTGTGCCCGCACCATTTCAGCCCGTCGGCCTTTGCGGGCCCGTGCCCATCAAGCCTGTCCGGCGTTTGAGGACGGAACCCTCGGGTTGAAGGGCCCGAAGACCACAGGGGCCCTGGGCACAGGAACCTCACGGGTGCGGCCGACACCACCGCAACGGTTCCGTCCTCAAACGCCGGACGGGCTGGATGGGCTCAGGTGCGGACCAGGAGCTGGAACTCGAAGGCGTACCGGTCCGCCCGGTAGACGTGCGAGCCGAATTCGACCACCCGGCCGGTGTCGTCGTACGTGGTGCGTTCCATCGTGAGCAGCGGCGCCCCCACCGGCTCCCCCAGCGCCCGCGCCTGCCGCGCGTCCGCGGCGCAGGCGCCCACCGACTGGCGGGCGCTGTGCAGCATGATGCCCGAGGCGCGCATCAGCCGGTAGAGGCCGGTGGCCTCCAGCTCCTCGGTGAGCAGGGGCAGCAGCCCGGGGGGCAGATGGTTGCGCAGGAGGGCCACCGGTTCGCCATGGGCGCTGCGCAGCCGCTCCACCAGGTGGACCTCGCTGCCCTCGGCGACGCCGAGCGCCGCCGCGACCTCCGCGGTGGCCGGTTCCACCGTGTTGCGCAGGACGCCGGTGGCGGGGCGCTGGCCGGCCGCCTCCAGGTCGTCGTAGAGCGAGCTGAGCTCCAGCGGGCGGCGGACCTGGCTGTGGACGACCTGGGTGCCGACTCCCCGGCGACGCACCATCAGGCCCTTGTCGACGAGCGACTGGATGGCCTGGCGGACGGTCGGCCGGGAGAGGCCGAGGCGGGCGGCGAGGTCGATCTCGTTCCCGAGCAGGGCGCCGGGGGCCAGCCGGCCCTGTTCCACGGCGGCCTCCAGCTGCTGTGCCAGCTGGAAGTAGAGCGGCACCGGGCTGGTGCGGTCCACGCTCAGCGGCAGCGGCCGGTCGGTTCCTTGTGCGGTCACGGGGCGAGCGTAGTTCGCTTGTCCGGACAAAGCCATGGCACACCGGGGCGGGAACCGCCGATCGATGCGGCCGCCATTTGTCAGGACAAACGCTTGACATGACGACCGGGCGAACGTCACCTTGGGGCCCATGCGCATCGGACTGATCGGAACGGGACGGATCGGCACCTTTCATGCGGAGGTGCTGAGCCGTCACCCCGCCGTGGACGCCCTGCTGCTGGCCGACGTGGACCCGGAGCGGGCGGCCGGCGCCGCCGCACGGACGGGGGCGACGGCCGTCGCGGTGGACGGCCTGTTCACCGGGGAGGGTGCGGCCGGGGGCCCGCCCGACGCCGTGGTGATCTGCTCGGCGACCTCGGCCCACGCCGCGCTCATCGCCCGGGCCGCCCGCGCCGGACTGCCCGTCTTCTGCGAGAAGCCGATCGCCCTGGACCTGCCCGGCACCCTGGCCGCGCTCGCGGAGGTCGAGGCGGCGGGCAGCGTTCTCCAGCTCGGTTTCATGCGGCGCTTCGACGCCGGGTACGGCGAGGCGAGGGCCGCCGTACGGGAGGGGAGGCTCGGCCGGCTGCACACCGTGCGGGCGGTCACCTCCGACCCGGTCCCGCCGCCCGCCGCCTACCTTCCGCTCTCCGGCGGGCTGTACCGCGACTGTCTGGTCCACGACTTCGACATCCTGCGCTGGGTCACGGGGAGCGAGGTGGCCGAGGTGTACGCCACCGGCTCGGACGCCGGGCCCGCGATGTTCCGGGAGGCCGGGGACGTGGACACGGCCGCCGTTCTGCTCACCCTCGACGACGGGACGCTCGCCATCGCCACCGCGACCCGGTGCAACGGCGCCGGGTACGACGTACGGATGGAGCTGGCCGGCGAGCTGGACCAGATCGCCGTCGGCCTGGACGACCGTACGCCGCTGACCTCGGCCGAGCCCGGGGGCCCCGGCGCCCCGGCGAAGCCCTGGCCGGGGTTCCTGGAACGGTTCGCCCCGGCGTACGAGGCGGAGCTGGACGCGTTCCTGCGCGTGGTCCGCGGCGAGCTGGCCAATCCGTGCGACGGGCGGGAGGCCCTGCACGCCCTGCGGATCGCCGAGGCGTGCGAGGTCTCCCGCCGTGAACGCCGGCCGGTGGCGATGGCCGAGATCCCCGGCGGCTGAGCCGAAGTCAGGCCGCGCTGCGCCGCTGCCGCTACCGCGCTGCGCGGCGACACAGGAGAGGTCGCGGCGCACCTCACCAGCGCAGCGGCAGCCCCCGCGCTCCGCGCATCAGCAGACCGGGCAGCCAGTCCAGCTCGCCGCCGGACGGGTCGCGGGCGAGGTCCGGGCAGCGTTCCAGGAGGGCGCCGATCGCGATGCGGGCCTCCATCCGGGCGAGCGGCGCGCCCAGGCAGTAGTGCACACCGTGGCCGAAGCCCAGATGCCCCTGGGGCTCCCGGCGGATGTCGAAGGTGTCCGGGGCGGGGAAGCGGCCGGGGTCGCGGTCGGCGGAGGCCAGTCCGACGAGGACCGCCTCGTCTCTCGGGATCACGGTGTCGCCGATCGTCACCGGCTCCCGGGTGAAGCGGAAGGTCGCGGTCTCCACCGGCCCGTCGTATCGCAGCATCTCCTCCACCGCGTTGTCGAGCAGCCCCGGGTCGGCGCGCAGCAGGGCGAGCTGGTCGGGGTGGTCGAGCAGGGCCCGGACCCCGTTGGCGATCAGATTGACGGTGGTCTCGTGTCCGGCGACCAGCAACACGAAGGCCATGCCGACCAGTTCGGCGGAGGAGAGGCTGTCGCCGCCCTCGTCCCGGGCCCGGATCAGCGCGCTCAGCAGGTCCTCGCCCGGTGAGCGGCGTTTGTCCTCGATGAGGTCGACGAGATAGGCGCTCATCGCCCCGACCGGGTCGGCCTCCCGCTGCTCCGGGGTGGGCGTGACGATGCCGTTCGAGAGCGCCCGGAAGGCGTCCCGGTCGATGTCCGGGACGCCGAGGAGTTCACAGATGACGGTCATCGGCAGCGGGAAGGCGAGCGCGTCCACCAGGTCCGCGGAGCCCAGGGGCACCATGGCGTCCAGGAGCTGTGCGGTGACCTCGGTGATGCGCGGACGCAGCGCCTCGATGCGCCGGGGGGTGAACTCGCGGACGACGAGCCGGCGCAGCCGGGTGTGGTGCGGGGCGTCCAGCTCCAGCATGTTGGCGCTGAGCATGGCATCGGACTCGGTCCAACGCCCGCTGGTCCGCCAGTCCTTGCCGAACCGCTGGTCGGCGAGGGCGGCGCGGGCCTCCTCGTATCCGACGATCAGCCAGATGCGCTCCATCTCCTCGGTGCGCACGGTGTGCACCGGCCCTTCGGCGCGCAGCTTCGTGTAGTACGGATAGGGGTCGACGGTGAAGTCCGGCAGGTTCCGCAGATCGAGCACGGCCATGGTGGTCAGCTCCTCTTCCGTTCCGGTCCACTCCGGTCAGCGTAGGCCGCCTCCGCCTTCCCCATCCGTGTCGAGGAGGCCCGCATCGTGGACCAACAGCGCGATCTGGACACGGTTGTTGAGTTCGAGTTTGGCGAGAATCCGTGAGACATGGGTCTTGACGGTCGCGACGCTGAGGTAGAGGGAGCCCGCGATCTCCGCGTTGGATCCGCCGCGTCCGACGGCGACGGCGACGGCCTTCTCCCGCTCGGCGAGCTGGTCGAAACGTCTGCGTGCGCGGTCGGCACGGCCGGCCCGGTCGTCGGGTCCGCCGCCCGCGGCACGGGCCATCAACTGACGGGTGACGGCGGGCGAGAGCACCGGGTCCCCGGCGGCGACCCGGCGGACCGAGTCGACGATCCGGGCCGGCGGGGTGTCTTTCAGGACGAATCCGGCGGCCCCGGCCCGGATGGCCCGGAGCACCTGTTCGTCCGCGTGGAAGGTGGTGAGGACCACGACTTCGGGAGCCCCGGGCCGGCGGCGCAGCCGCTCGGTCGCGGTGAGACCGTCCATGACCGGCATCCGGATGTCCATCAGGACGACGTCGGGGCGCAGTCGCTCGACCAGCTCCTCGACCTCGTCGCCGTCCGCGCCCTCCCCGACGATGTCGATGTCCTCGTCGCCGCCGAGCATCAGGGTCAGCCCGGCCCGGACCAGTGGGTCGTCGTCGACGATCAGCAGCCGGACGGGCCGGCCGGGCGGGGGTGCGGAGGACGCCGGGGGTGTCGGGGACGCCGGGGTGTTCATGACGGCCACCGTAACGAGCCGGGGCGGGGAGCCCACAGGGCGGGCGTCCGGGCGGGCGTCGCGGCTGCGGGCATGCGGGCGGACGTCACCGCGGCCTGCGTCGCACCCGCGGGCGTCACGCGGCGGGCCACGGCAGCCGGGCCCGGACCGCGAAGCCGCCGTCCTCCGTCGGGCCGTGCTCCAGCGCGCCGCCGGCCAGCGTGGCGCGTTCCGTGAGGCCGATGAGCCCCTGGCCGGAGCCGGGGACCCGTTCGAAGGGTTCGGTGGGGGCGGGGTTCTCCACCCCGACGGTGAGGCCCTCGCCGGGGCCGCCCGTCACGGTGAGGGTGACCTCGGCGCCGGGTGCGTGCTTGCGGGCGTTGGTCAGGCACTCCTGCACGATCCGGTAGACCGTGCGGCCGGTGGCGGCGGGGGCGTCCTGGGGGTCGGCGACCCGGTTGTCGACGGTGACCTTCATGCCCGCGAGCCGGGACTCGGCGACGAGGGCGTCCAGGGTGGCGAGGGTGGGCTGCGGCCGGTCGCCCTCGTCGGTGTCGGCGGGCCCGCGCAGGACGCCGATGATCTCGCGGAGGTCCTGGAGAGCCTCGTGGGCGCTGTCCCGGATGACGCCGGCGGCCCGGCCGACCTCGGCGGCGGGGGCGTCGGGCCGGAATTCGAGGGCCCCGGCGTGCACGCTGAGGAGGGTCAGCCGGTGGGCCAGGACGTCGTGCATCTCGCGCGCGATGGCTTCCCGGGCCAGGCGCTGGGCCTGCTCGGCGCGCAGCTCCGCCTCGGCCTCGGCGCGGCGGGCCCGTTCCCGGAGGGTGACGACGAGCTGGCGCCGGGAGCGTACGACCATGCCCCAGCTGAGCACCAGCAGGACCAGCAGGACCCCGATGATGGTCGAGGCGACGTAGGAGGTCGCCGGGTCGGGGCGCAGGAAGGGCTGGAGGGGTGTGACGGCCAGGGCGCCCGCGCCGACGATCGCCACGGGCCTGAAGGGCCGGTGGACGGCCAGACTGAAGAGGGCCACCATCAGCGCGCCCGCCGCCACGGGTTCGATGATGGAGACGGCGGTCAGCACGGCGGCGAGTGCGACGGGCCAGCGCCGCCGGACCCAGAGCGCGCAGCAGGCCGCGGCCCCGACCACCGAGTCCACGATCACGACGACGTCCGCCGTGGTCTCGTCGGCCTCGATCGCGGCGAGGACCAGCAGGCCGAACCCCGCGGCGCAGAGGAAGACCGTGATGTCGACGACCCAGTCCCGTACGGTCCGCCGCGTCCGGGCCCGGTCGTCGGGCAGCCCGGGATCGGCCATCGCCGAGGGGAGCAGCCAGCGGTACTCGGTGCGCGTCATATCGACAAAGTTACGCAGCGAGGCGTCCCGGAGGGGCGTCGCGGGGCCAGGCGGCGACCAAAGTCGTACGGCCCGCTACTTTCGGCGCGGCGGACGGGACCGGTGGCCGACGCGGCGGGCCCGGGCCGGGCGGGAGGCTCGGCCCATGAAGAAAATCGTCGAGACGATCGGGTTCCTCGTCTTCGCCCAGGGTGTGGGCGGGCTGCTGTACGAGTGGACGGGCTGGTTCCGGCTGTGGACGGTGGTGCGGCACATCGACTTTCTCAGCGACCGCATGCTGTTCGTCAACATCGTGCTGATCGTGACGGGCACGGCCGTGATGATCGCCGCGGACTCGATCAAGAACTGACCGGCAGGACACCCCCTACGCCGCCCCGGCGCGCTCCCGGTCCGCGCCCCGCCTGCCCCACGCGGTGCCCGCCAGGACGAGGACGGCCCCGACCACCCCCAGCGCACCGAGCCGTTCCCCTCCCAGGCTGATGCCGACGGCGGCGGCCCACAGCGGTTCCGTACCGAGCAGCAGGCTGACCCGGGACGGCGAGGTGCGGCGCACGGACCACATCTGCACGAAGAACGCGAACAGCGTGCAGAACACCGAGAGGAAGACCAGGCCCGCCCACTCCCGGGCGCCGAAGTCCGCCGCCGCGCTCCACGGCGAGGCGCCGGTGCCCGGGACGGCGGCGAGGACCGCGAAGACGGCGACCGCGCCGCCGAGCTGGACCGTGGTCAGGGAGAGCGAGTCGGCGTCCTGGACCGCCTTGATCCGGGCCATCGCCAGGACGTGGACGGTCCGGGCGAGGGCGGCGAGCAGCATCAGCAGATCACCGGTCGAGGGGCTGGTGAATCCGCCGCTCTGGGTCAGCAGGACCACTCCGGCGACGGAGAGCCCGGCCGCGGCGACGAATCCGGCCGACGGGCGGACCCGGGTCACGGCGGCCTCGGCCAGCGGTGTGAAGATCATGGTGAGGCTGATGATCAGGCCGGCGTTGGTGGCGGAGGTGTGCACCACCCCGTACGTCTCCAGCAGGAAGATCCCGCTCAGCACCAGGCCCAGCAGCCCGGCGCCCCGCCACTGCGCGCCGGTCAGCGCACGCAGCTTGCGCCAGCCGGTCGCCACGAGCACCGGCAGCACGATCGCGAAGCGCAGGACGAGCACGGCGATGACGGTGTGGGTGGTGGTGATGCCCTTGGCCGCGAGGTAGCTGGCTCCCCAGACGACGGCGACGGCCAGCACGGGCAGATCGGTGACCCAGGCGCGGCGCGGGGGCGAGACGCTCCCGAGGGCGGGCACGGCGGCAGCGGACACCTGGTTCTCCTGGATCTCCACGGAACGTGTTGTGGAGACCTCACCGGCTCGCACGCGAAGTGATCACGCTACCCGGAGGGCTCCTGGAAAAGGAACACCTGTCTCAACGGTCGGATCCCTCCCGGGTATCACCCGTGGTCAGGGGCGGTCGGGCCGTTCGGCCGGGCGACGGAGGGTCCGTCGACCACGCCGCCGCTCCCTAGACTGACGCCTCGATAACTCTGAGGCACGGAGTGGTCACATGGCGTCGGTAAGAGCGGACGGACGGGTCGAGCGGGGGAACCAGACCCGGCAGCTGATTCTGGGACGGGCGGTGCAGATCGCCTCGGTCGAAGGGCTGGAGGGCCTGTCGCTGGGGCGGCTGGCCACCGAGCTGGGACTGAGCAAGAGCGGGGTGTTCGCCCTCTTCGGCTCGAAGGAGGGGCTCCAGCTGGCCACCGTACGGGGGGCGGTGGCCATGTACGTCGACCATGTACTGCGCCCCACCCGGTCGGTGCCGCCGGGGCTCGGGCGGGTCTGGCGGCTGTGCGAGGCGTGGATCGCGTACTCCCGCGAGCGGGTGTTCCGGGGCGGCTGCTTCTTCTACGCCGCCACCGCCGAGTTCGACGCCCGCAGCGGCCGGGTGCACGACGCCCTGGCGTCCGCGCAGACGGGCTGGGTCACCTTCGTCGAGGAGACGATCGAGGAGGCCAGGTCCACCGGGGAGCTGGCCGGGGACACCGACGTGTGCCAGCTGGCGTTCGAGGTGATCGCGCTGCTGGAGCTGGCCAACGCCGAGTCGGTGCTCCAGAACAACAACCTCGGCTACGACAAGGCGGCGCGGGCCATCCTGGGCCGCCTGCGGGCGGCGGCGACCGACCCCGCACGGCTGCCTTTACGGTAGGCGGCGCGGGCGGACGCGCGGGCTCCGGGGCTCCGGCGGCCGTGGGTGTCCGATACCCGCCGGTGCGCGGGGGTCCGCGCGCGTTTGCTGGGGGAAGCCGTCGGAGCGACGGCTTCCCCATCGGCAAGGAACCAGCCATGTCCAGCACCCTTCCCACCACCGTCGTGTCCCGCGCCGCCCTGGTCACCGGCGGCAGCCGGGGCATCGGCGCCGCGATCGCGCTGCGGCTCGCCCAGGACGGCGCGGACGTCGCCGTCACCTATGTACGGGACGAGGAGGCGGCCCGTGCGGTCGTCGCGAAGATCGAGGGCTTCGGCCGCCGGGGCGTCGCCCTGCGCTGCGACGCGGCGGACACCGACGCCTCCGCCGACGCCGTGCACCGGGCGGCGGACGCGCTCGGCCGGCTCGACATCCTGGTCAACAACGCGGGCATCGGCGTCCTCGGCCCGATCTCCGCGCTCACCGCGCCGGAGGTGGACCGGACGCTGGCGGTGAACGTGCGCGCGGTCTTCCTCGCCTGCCGGGCGGCGGCGGAGCGGCTGGCGGACGGTGGCCGCATCGTCTCCGTGGGCTCCGCCCTGAGCCGGTACGTGGGCGGGCCCGGCTCCGCCCTCTACGGGCTCAGCAAGTCCGCCCTGGTCGGGCTGACCAAGCCGCTCGCCCGGGAGCTGGGGCCGCGCGGCATCACGGTCAACCTGATCCAGCCGGGGCCCGTGGACACCGATCTCAACCCGGCCGACGGGCCGTTCGCCGAGGGCCAGCGCGCGGCGACCGCCCTGGGCCGGTTCGGCAGCGCGGAGGAGGTCGCCTCGCTCGTCGCGTACCTCACGAGCGCGGAGGCGGGCTTCATCACGGGCACGGAGGTCGTCGTGGACGGCGGCCACGCGGCCTGAGCGGCGGCGCACCCCGGGACGCGCCGGTCCCTCACCCGGCGCGCTCCCCCGGTCCGCCGCGTGGCGCTCCCCCGGCCGCTCCCCCGGCGGCCCCGTCCGGCCTGCCCCTTCCCGGCCGCGCCCCTACGCTGGCCGGGACGGGGCAGCGACGGGAAGGACGGGACCCAGCACATGTCCGGCACACCGGTTCACACGCTCAACGACGGCACACGGCTCCCCGCGGTGGGGCTCGGCACCTATCCGCTGGACGACGCGGCGGCCGAGGAGGCCGTCGCCGGGGCCCTGGAGCTGGGCTACCGGCTGGTCGACACGGCCCTCAACTACGGCAACGAGAGCGGCACCGGCCGGGGCATCGCCCGCAGCGGCGTCCCCCGCGAGGAGGTCCTCCTCACCACGAAGGTGCCCGGCCGGCACCAGGGGTACGAGGAGACGCTCGCCTCGTTCGAGGAGTCACGGGCCCGGCTGGGCGTCGAGTACGTCGACCTCTATCTGATCCACTGGCCGCTCCCCCGCGTCGACCGGTACGTGGACACCTGGAAGGCGATGATCCGGCTCCGCGAGGACGGTCTCGTCCGCTCCATCGGCGTCTCCAACTTCACCGCCGCGCACCTGGAGCGGCTGGAGCGGGAGACGGGTGTGCTGCCCTCGGTGAACCAGATCGAGATGCATCCGCTGCTCCCGCAGGAGGAGTTGCGGGCGGTGCACGCGGCGAAGGGCATCGTCACGGAGAGCTGGAGCCCGCTGGCCCGGGGCCGGGAGGTGCTGGAGGATCCCTCGACCGTGGCGATCGCCGAGGACCACGGGGTGAGCCCCGGCCAGGTGGTGCTGCGCTGGCACACCCAGCTGGGCGCGGTGCCGATCCCGAAGTCGGCGGATCCGGGCCGGCAGCGCGGGAACCTCGATCTGTTCGGGTTCGAGCTGACGGCGCAGGAGCTGACGACGATCGCGTCCGGGCGGCAGCGGCGGTTCGGCGGCGACCCGGAGTCCCACGAGGAGTTCTAGGAAGACTCCCTGGTCACCGGTTGCGCGGGGTGACCTCCGCCATCCGGGACCAGCCGGTGCCCTCCGTCTCTACGTTGATGATCTCGGGGACCTCGGCCACCAGCTCCGACATCGTCGCGATCGCCGCCTTGAAGTGGTCGGAGTTCACATGTGCCTCGCCCGCCGCCGCGTCGGCGAAGGCCTCCAGCAGAACGAACTCGTTGGGGTTCTCCACGCTGTGCGACCAGTCGAAGAAGAGGTTGCCGGGCTCAGCGCGGGTGGCGACGGTGAAGCTGTCCAGCCGGGTGAGCCACGCGTCGGGGTCGAGGGCGGTGAACTTGACGGCGATGAAGATCATGGGGGGGCTCCTGGTCGGGGCGTCGGCATACCGGAAACGACGGAAGGCGCGGCGCGCACGGCCCTCAGGCCTGCTCGCCGCACCTCGACCAGGGTGACACACCCTCACGTAACGGGACCGGCCGGGCACACCGCGATCCCCCTGCGACCGCGGTGTGCCCGACTCCGTCGGTCTCTTCGGGTCAGCCGCCGAGCTCCCGGTGACGGGCCGCCAGTGCGGCGGCGCCCTCGTCGGTGAGCGATCCGAACAGCCGGAGCCGTGAGATGCCGCCGTCCGGGAAGATGTCGATCCGTACGTGGGTGGCCCGGACGGTCCCGTCCAGGACGAAGCGGTGGTTGGTGTCGGGCTGGAGGCGGGTCCGGGGCAGGAGCTCCGTCCAGTCGCCGCCCTCGCCGTCCCGCGCCGAGAGGCTCGCCCAGCCGGCGGAGTTGCCCTTGAGGTAGGCGGTGTCGATCTCGACGGCCCGGATCCCGGACTGCGCGGCGAGGCGGTAGTGGATCCAGTCGTTGCCCCGGTCGCGCCGGCGGCGGGTCTCCCAGCCGTCGTCCATCTTGCGCGAGCGGCCCGGCTGGATGGTGTTGGTGGCCGGGGAGTAGAAGCGGTCGGAGGCGTCCTCGACCTGGCCGCCGTTCTCCAGGGCCGCGAGGTCGAACGTACCGAGCGCGGCGAGCCAGGCGGGGTCCGGGGCGACCTCTCCGTACACGCGCAGCCGGGCGATCCCGCCGTCCGGGTGCTGGTTGACCCGCAGGTGGGTGAAGCGCTGCTCGGCGTCGACGGCGAAGCCGTTGGCCGCGTGGCCGCCGACCGCCGTACGGGGGACGAGCGTCGTCCACTTCACGTCGGGGGCGAGGAGGTCCTCGGGGGACGGGGAGCCGGGCAGGGACACCGCCTCGACGGAGACCGCCTGCGGGTAGTTGCCGCGGAAGTGGGCGGTGTCCAGGACGATGCCCCGGATGACGCCGGGTGCGCCGAGGCGGACGAGGGCCCAGTCGTGGTCGTCGGCGGTGGGGTGCGGTTCGGCGGCGCTGACCCCGCGCCGGCGGCGGGTCTCCCAGCCGTCCATGATCTTGCCCTTGTGGCCGAAGTGCTCCGGGTCGAAGACGGCGGGCCCGGTCTTCAGGAGGTTCTCGCGCTCGGCGAAGAACTCGTCGTTGGCGGCGATGACGCCCGCGCCGAGGCGGCGGTCGGCCAGGTCGACGAGGTGGGTGAAGGGGAAGTCGGCGGTGCGGTGGTCGGCGTACGGGTCGCCGCCCGCGTAGGGGGCGGCGTCTCCGGTGAAGCGCGGTATCGCGGCGTCCGTCATGGTCGGGAGGTCCTTTCGGGAACGGTCAGTGGTCGCGTTCGAGGAGGCGGCCGGTGGGCTCGGCGAGGACGCCGTCGGAGGCGATGCGGACACCGCGCAGCCAGCTGGAGCGGACCACGCCGTGCAGGGTCTTCCCGGCGTAGGCGGTGACCTGGTTGCGGTGGAAGAGCTCGGCGGGGTCGACGGTGAAGGTCGCCTCGGGGGCGAGGACCGCGAAGTCGGCGTCGCGGCCGGCCTCGATGGCGCCCTTGCGGGTCAGTCCGGCGAGTTCGGCGGGGGCGGCGGACATCCAGCGGGCGACGTCGTCGAGGGAGTGGCCGCGCCTGCGGGCCTCGGTCCAGATGGCGGGCAGGCCGAGCTGGAGGGAGGAAATGCCGCCCCAGGCGGAGGCGAAGTCCGGGGTCTTGAGGTCCGTGGTGCACGGGGAGTGGTCGCTGACGATGCAGTCGATGGTGCCGTCGGCGAGCCCGGCCCAGAGCGCGTCCTGGTTGGCGGCCTCGCGGATCGGCGGGCAGCACTTGAACTCGGTGGCCCCGTCCGGGACTTCCTCGGCGGTGAGGGTGAGGAAGTGCGGGCAGGACTCGACGGTGACGCGGACGCCTTCGCGCTTGGCGGCGGCGATCAGCGGCAGGGCGTCGCTGGAGGAGAGGTGCAGGACGTGGATCCGCGCGTTCAGCCGCTTGGCGTGGGCGATGAGCCCTTCGATCGCGGTGTTCTCGGCGTCGCGCGGGCGGGAGGCGAGGAAGTCCGCGTAGGCGGGTCCGGGGCGCTGCGGGGCCTCGGCCAGGTGGTGCGGGTCCTCGGCGTGCACGATGAGCAGTCCGCCGAAGCCGGCGATCTCCGCCATGGAGCGGGCCAGCTGCTCCTGGTCCAGCTCCGGGAACTCCTCGACGCCGGAGGGCGACAGGAAGCACTTGAAGCCGAAGACCCCGGCCTCGTACAGCGGGCGCAGGTCCTTGACGTTGGACGGGATCGCCCCGCCCCAGAAGCCGGTGTCGACGTGCGCCTTGGGGGCGGCGACCTGCTGCTTGGTCCGCAGGTTCTCGACGGTGGTGGTCGGCGGGAGGGAGTTGAGCGGCATGTCCAGGAGCGTGGTGATGCCACCGGCGGCGGCCGCGCGGGTGGCGGTCCAGAAGCCCTCCCACTCGGTGCGGCCGGGGTCGTTCACGTGAACGTGGGTGTCGACCAGGCCGGGCAGCAGGACGTCGTCGCCGAGGTCCTCCAGGCGGGCGCCCGCGGGCGCCTCGGTGTCGTACGGCAGGACCGCGTCGATCGTCCCGCCCGCGACGGCGACCGCCGCCGGGCGGGTCCCCCCGGGGGTGACGACGCGCGTCGAGCGCAGTACCAGGTTCACGTCCGGACCGGACACCCGTGCTCCTTCACTCCAGAAATGATCCACAACAAATGATCCACGACAGGAATTCAACGAACTGTTGAAGCTTCGATGGAGTCTTCACTCGGGAATCGCCCTCGTCAAGACCCCACCTTCCGCCACGGGGACCCGTCGGACCACCGCGCCAGCCGACTGGAGGTTTCCACAAAGTAAAAGTCATATTTCGAACTGCGGAACGTAGCATGAGCCAGGAGGGGCGGCTCCGAGCCGTCCGCACCGACCGGCGGCACCCGGACAAAACAGTCCCTGACCGGCACGGACGCCGGCCGGGCGACTGTGGGCCGTCCGGGAACCGCCCGGTAGGCTGCTGCCTTGCCTTCCGCTTCGAAAGGACCGTTGACGTGCCGCCGTCCCACGCCAGCACAGCCGACTCCAAGCCCTCCGGTTCCAGCGGTGGGGTGCAGTCCCTTGAGCGCGCCTTCGATCTGCTGGAGCGGATGGCCGACGCCGGGGGCGAGGTCGGGCTGAGCGAGCTGTCCGCGAGCAGCGGTCTGCCCCTGCCGACCATCCACCGGCTGATGCGCACCCTGGTCGTCTGCGGGTACGTACGCCAGCAGCCCAACCGCCGCTACGCGCTCGGCCCCCGCCTGATCCGGCTCGGCGAATCCGCCTCCCGGCTGCTGGGCACCTGGGCCCGCCCCTATCTCAGCCGACTGGTGGAGGAGACCGGCGAGACGGCGAACATGGCGCTGCTGGACGGGGACGAGATCGTGTACGTCGCCCAGGTGCCGTCCAAGCACTCCATGCGGATGTTCACCGAGGTCGGCCGCCGGGTCCTGCCGCACTCCACCGGCGTGGGCAAGGCACTCCTCGCGCACACCCCCGCCGACGAGGTCCGCGCACTCCTGGCCCGTACGGGCATGCCGGCCGCGACGGAGAAGACGATCACCACGCCGGAGGGCTTCCTCGACGCCCTGGAGCTGGTGCGCCGCGCCGGATACGCGGTGGACGACAACGAGCAGGAGATCGGGGTGCGGTGCCTCGCGGTCCCCGTGCCGAACTCCCCCACCTCCGCCGCGATCTCCATCTCGGGCCCGGCGGGACGCGTGACGGAGACGGCCACGGAGCGGATCGTGCCGATTCTCCAGCAGGTCGCGGGCGAGCTGTCCGAAGCCCTGGCGAGCAGCGGCACGAACGGCGGCTGAACCGCAGAACCGCAGAACCACTGATACGAGGAGCGGGGGGGGGGGGGGGGGGGGGGGCCCCCCCCCCCCCGGGGGGGCCCCCCCCCCCGGGGGGGGGGGGGCCCCCCCGCCCCCCCCCCCCCCCCCCCACCCCGCCGGGGGGGGGGGGGCGGGGGGCCCCCCCCCCCCCGCTCCTCGTTCCGGACCCGGCCCTCAGGTGTGCGCCGGGACCGTCAGCCGCCCGTCGTCCATCGTCACCGTGCGGTCCATCCGGTCCAGGTGGGCCAGGTCGTGCGTGACCAGCACCGTGGCGGTGGCGCGCTCCCGGGTCAGGGTGACCAGCAGGTCGAGCACGGCCGCGCCGCGCTCATGGTCGAGCGCGCTGGTCGGCTCGTCGACGAGCAGGACCGCCGGCTCGTTCATCAGGGCCCGCGCGATGTTGATCCGCTGGCGCTGACCGCCCGAGAGCTGGTGCGGCCGCCGGTGCGCCCGGTCGGCGAGACCGACCGCGTCCAGCAGTTCCAGGGCCCGGCGGCGGGCGGCGCGGGCGGAGCCGCCGGACAGATGGCGCATCACCTGGAGCTGTTCGGCGGCGGTCAGCGAGGGCAGCAGATTCGGCTGCTGGAAGACGATGCCGATGTGGTCCCGGCGCAGGGCGGCCCGGCCGGCCCGGCTCAGCCCGGCGGTCGGCGTCCCGGCCACGACGACCTCGCCGGAGTCCGGGGTGACCAGGGTGGCGGCGGCCGCGAGCAGGCTGGACTTGCCCGAGCCGGACGGTCCGACGACGGCGGTGAGCGTGCCCGGGGGCACGTCCAGCGTGACCCGGTCCAGGGCGGTGAGCCGGCCCTCGCCGTCCGGGTAGGTGAGGGTGACGTCGGTCAGGGTGAGCGTCATCGGGCACTCCCGAGTGCGGTGAGCGGGTCGACGGCGGTGATCCGCCGGATGGACAGGGCGGCCCCGAGCGCGCCGAGGGCGATCATCACGGCGGCCGGGACGAGGACGGTCGCCGCGTCCAGGACGAACGGCACGGCTCCCCCGCCGATCAGGGCGCCGGCCCCGGCTGCGAGGGCGGTGCCCAGACCCGTACCGAGGGCGAGCATCACCACGGCCTGTCCGAGGGCGTCGCGCAGGAGGTACGGGGTCGACGCGCCGAGCGCCTTCAGTACGGCGACGTCGCCGCTGCGCTGGATCGTCCAGACGGTGAAGAAGGCGCCGATGACGAGGGCGGAGATGGCGAAGAGGAAGCCGCGCATCAGCTGCAGCGAACCGTTCTCGGCCTGGTAGGAGCCGATGGCGGTGAGGGAGTCGTCGAGGGCGAGGGTGCTGGTGCCCGCCGCCTCGTCCCCGGCCGCGAGGTCGACGCCGCCGGTGGTGGTCAGGGCGATCACGGTCGCCTGTTCGGCGGGCCCGGCGCCGTCGTGGCCGATCTGCTGCCAGTCGTCGAGGGTGGTCCAGACGACGGGCGTGTGACTGTAGGCGGCGTCCCCCGCGACGGCGGCGACCTCGCGTTCGGTCCGGCCGAGCGCGATCCGGTCACCGGCGGCCGCGTCCAGCTCCTCGGCGGCCTTCTCGGAGAGCACGACCCGCCCCGGGCCGATCCCGGCCGGCCCGAGGGTGCCGTCCGGTTCGACGCCGAAGGCCGACACGGCGGCGGTCCGCTCACCGGCGGCGGTGGCGTTCAGGGTGCGGATGCCGACGGGCTGCGCGGCCTCGACCCCGGGCCGCCCGGCCCAGGCCCGCCAGTCGTCCTCCCGGACGGTCGAGTTGGTGAACGACTCCGCCTGCCCGTCCGGTGGCGCGGCGAAGGCCAGGTGGTCGGCGTCGAGCCCGGTGACGGCCGAGGTGTTCTCCCGGGCCAGGCCGGCGGTCAGGCCGGACAGCAGGCCCACGAGCAGCGTGATCAGCACCACGACCGAGCCCATGAGCGCGAACCGGCCCTTGGCGAAGCGAAGGTCTCTCCATGCGACGAACATGGCTCCAGCGTCGGCGGGCGCGGGCGGGAAAACATCGCGCGGCGGACGGGCCGGGGATCAACCTTTCGATTGACCGGCTCCGGGGAGGGCGCGGCTACGCTGGACGAACCATGGATTCGCGTTCGCACACCCACGTCACGGCAGCCCTGCGGCTCTGTCTGCACGCCCTGCTCATGGGGCTGCTGGCCCTGGTGGTGGTCCGCACGGTGAGCGAGGACGCGCCGCACACGACGGCGGTCGTGGTGGTGGCGGTGCTGTTGGCGGCCGTGTACGCGGCGGGGGCGCTCGCCTCTCCCGTACAGCCGGGAAGCCGGGCGGGGGCGGTGTGGCTGGGCGGGCTGTGGGTCCTGTGGGCCGCGTTGCTGGTGCTGTCGCCGGAGGCCCTGTGGGTGGCCTTCCCGCTCTACTTCCTCCAGCTCCACTTCCTGCCGATGCGCTGGGCGCTGCCCGCCGTCGTGGTCACCGCGGCCGCCGCGATCACCAGCTTCGTCGTGCACCGGCAGGAGATCGCGCCCGGCGCGTTCATCGGGCCGCTGATCGGCGCGGCCGTCGCCGTCGCCACCGTCCTTGGGTACGACGCGCTCTTCCGGGAGAGCGAACGGCGGCGCGAGCTCATCGTGGAGCTGGTCGCCACCCGCGCGGACCTGGCCGAGGCGGAACGCACGGCCGGGACCCTCGCGGAGCGCGAGCGCCTCGCCCGGGAGATCCACGACACGCTGGCCCAGGGCCTGTCCAGCATCCAGCTGCTGCTGCGGGCCGCCGAGCGCTCGCTGCCCGAGGACGCCCCGGCGGCCGCGCATGTGCGGGCCGCCCGTGAGGCCGCGCAGGCGAACCTGGCCGAGGCCCGTTCCTTCGTGCGCGCGCTGACACCACCGGATCTGGAGCACGGTTCGCTGGCCGCCGCGCTGGAGCGGCTCTGCGCCCGTACGACCGCACCGGACCTGACCGTACGGTTCGCGGTCAGCGGCACTCCGGTGGAGCTGCCGACGCCGTACGAGGTGGCGCTGCTACGGACCGCGCAGTCGGCGCTGGCCAACACGGTGCGCCATGCGCGGGCCGGGCGGGCGGAGATCACCCTGAGCTTCATGGACACCTCGGTGGCGCTGGACGTCGTGGACGACGGGCAGGGCTTCGACCCGTCCGGGGCGCCGGTGCACGAGCGCGGCGACGGCGGCTTCGGACTGCCGGCGATGCGGGCACGCGCCGGTTCGCTCGGCGGTGCGCTGAGCGTGGAGTCGGCGCCCGGCCAGGGCACGGCGGTGGCGGTCACGCTGCCGCTGCCCGTCACGGAAACGGAGCGTGCGGCATGAGCGTGAGCGGGGAGGCGAGCGGGGACGCGATCCGGCTGCTGCTGGCGGACGACCACCCGGTCGTGCGGGCGGGGCTGCGGGCGGTCCTGGACACCGAGCCGGACTTCCGGGTCGCCGGTGAGGCCGCCACCGCCGAGGAGGCCGTCGCCCTGGCGGCGGCGGGCGGCTTCGACGTGGTCCTGATGGACCTCCAGTTCGGTGCGGGCCTGCACGGCTCGGAGGCCACGGCGACGATCACCGCCGCACCGGACGGCCCCCGGGTCCTGATCCTCACCACGTACGACTCCGACGCGGACATCCTGGCGGCGGTCGAGGCGGGGGCGAGCGGCTATCTGCTGAAGGACGCGCCGCCGCAGGAGCTGGCGGCGGCGGTGCGCACGGCGGCGGCGGGCCGCTCGGCGCTGGCGCCGTCGGTGGCGCACCGGCTGATGGACCGGATGCGCACCCCGGCCGAGGCGCTGACCCGGCGCGAGCTGGAGGTGCTCCAGCTGGTCGGGGAGGGCCTGTCGAACCTGCAGATCAGCAAGCGGCTGTTCCTGAGCCAGGCCACGGTGAAGTCCCACCTGGTGCACATCTACGCCAAGCTGGGCGTGGACTCCCGTACGTCGGCGGTCGCGGCGGCCACGGCCCGCAGGCTCATCCGCCGCTGACGGGACGCATGGGGCCGATCAGCCGCGCGGGGGCTCCCCGAAGAGGTCCACCGCGTTGCGCACCTCGCGCAGGGCGGCGGCCACCGCGCTCACCGAGCCGATCGCCCCCGCGATCAGCAGCAGGGAACGGCGCATCCGGGGGATCTCCGGCACGCCGCTGACGGCCATCTCGTCCAGGGCCGCCAGCTCGTCCTCGGCGATCGGCCGGTCCGGGAATTCGGTCCGGAGCCCGGCCAGTTCCCGGCGGAGCCGGGAGACGGCGATCCGCAGCTCGGCCACTCTCGGGTCCTCGCCGCTGCCGGTCAGCCGCTTCTGCCCCACGCTTCGCAACACAGCACTCCCCCTCGCACGTCCTTGTGCCGGTGTGACCCCCGAATCCCGGGCGGTGGCCAAGTCCCCGGGTTCGCCCGCAAGTTAACGCCATGACAGGCAGTGCGCGCCAGCCCACGGAAAGAAATCAGGGTTACCCCTGAGGGTGACATGCGTGTCGCGTGTGCGAAGGGCTCAGTGGTATCCAGACCCCATGGTTACGGACATGACTACGAACACGCGTTCCCAGGCGAAGAACCCCAAGGTCGCGGGGGTGCTGCTGGCCGCCGGAGGGGGGCGCCGGCTCGGCGGCCGCCCGAAGGCGCTGCTGGAGCACCGGGGCCGCCCGCTGGTCGAGCACGCGGTGCGCTCCCTGCGCAACGGGGGCTGCGGCCCGCTGCATGTGGTGCTGGGCGCGGCGGCCGACGAGGTGATGGCCCGCGCGGATCTCTCCGGCTGCGCGGTCGTGGTGAACCCGGACTGGGAGGAGGGCATGGGCTCCTCGCTCCGGCTGGGCCTGGCCGCCCTGAGCGCGACGGACGCGGACGCGGCGCTCGTCCTCCTGGTCGATCAGCCGGGGATCGGGGCGGAGGCGGTGGCGCGGGTGCGTCTGGCGTACCGCTCGCGGGCGAGCCTGGCGGCCGCTTCGTACGGCGGGGAGCGGGGCCATCCGGTGCTGTTCGGGGCCGACCGGTGGACGGACATCGCGGCGGGGGCGGTGGGCGACCAGGGCGCGCGGGCATATCTGCGGGAGCACCGCGATGCGATCACGCTCGTGGAGTGTTCGGATGTGGCCGAGGCGTACGACATCGACACCTCGCAGGATCTGAAGCACCTGGAGTGACCGGAGGGACCGCTCGCCGCGAAACAGCCGAAACAGCCGGAACAGCGGGAACGGCGGGAACGGCGGGAACAGTCCGTGGCCGCGCTGGCACGCTGCGCCGCCACCGGCCCATTTCTGTCGACCCGGAGAATCTCGACATCAACAAACCATTGAACTTCCACCATGAGGAAACTACTATCCACTGGTCAGAAGCCCTCTGAACCTCAGACGGCGCCCACGGCCGTATCTCGGAGCCATGGCACGCCGTGCCGTCTCAGGCGACCCGGCGGCCATGAGACGCCGCCGCCCGCTGAAGGAGTGACAGCTCATGTCCGCACCAGCGCCGTCCACGCTGGCCATCGTCGATGCCGAGCCCCTGCCCCGGCAGGAAGAGGTCCTGACCGACGCGGCCCTCGCGTTCGTGGCCGAACTGCACCGGCAGTTCACCCCGCGCCGCAATGAGCTGCTCGCCCGGCGCGGTGAGCGCCGCGCCGAGATCGCCCGCACCTCCACGCTGGACTTCCTGCCCGAGACGGCGGCGATCCGCGCGGACGACTCCTGGAAGGTCGCACCGGCTCCGGCCGCGCTGAACGACCGCCGGGTGGAGATCACCGGTCCGACCGACCGCAAGATGACCATCAACGCCCTGAACTCGGGCGCGAGGGTCTGGCTCGCCGACTTCGAGGACGCGTCCGCCCCCACGTGGGAGAACGTCGTCCTCGGCCAGCTCAACCTGACCGACGCCTACGAGCGCCGCATCGACTTCACCGACCCGAAGTCCGGCAAGTCGTACGCGCTGAAGTCCGCCGAGGACCTCGCCACGGTCGTCATGCGCCCGCGCGGCTGGCACCTGGAGGAGCGCCATCTCCAGCTGGACGGCGTCTCCGTGCCCGGCGCGCTGGTCGACTTCGGCCTCTACTTCTTCCACAACGCCCAGCGCCTGATCGACCTCGGCAAGGGGCCCTACTTCTACCTCCCCAAGACGGAGTCGCACCTGGAGGCCCGCCTCTGGAACGACATCTTCGTCTTCGCCCAGGACTACGTCTCCATCCCGCAGGGCACGGTCCGCGCCACCGTCCTGATCGAGACGATCACCGCCGCGTACGAGATGGAGGAGATCCTCTACGAGCTGCGCGACCACGCCGCCGGGCTCAACGCCGGCCGCTGGGACTACCTGTTCTCCATCGTCAAGAACTTCCGTGACGGCGGGGCCAAGTTCGTCCTCCCGGACCGCAACGCGGTGACGATGACCGCCCCGTTCATGCGGGCGTACACCGAACTCCTGGTCCGCACCTGCCACAAGCGCGGCGCGCACGCGATCGGCGGCATGGCCGCCTTCATCCCCTCGCGCCGCGACGCCGAGGTCAACAAGGTGGCCTTCGAGAAGGTCAAGGCGGACAAGGACCGCGAGGCGCACGACGGCTTCGACGGCTCCTGGGTCGCCCACCCCGACCTCGTCCCGATCGCCCTGGCCTCCTTCGACGCGGTCCTCGGCGAGAAGCCCAACCAGAAGGACCGGCTGCGCGAGGACGTCTCGGTGGCCCCCGGCGACCTGATCGCCATCGACACCCTCGACGCCAAGCCCACCTACGACGGCCTGCGCAACGCCGTCGCGGTCGGCATCCGCTACATCGAGGCCTGGCTGCGCGGCCTGGGCGCGGTCGCCATCTTCAACCTGATGGAGGACGCGGCCACCGCCGAGATCTCCCGCTCGCAGATCTGGCAGTGGATCAACGCGGACGTGGTCTTCGAGAACGGCGAACACGCCACGGCGGACCTGGCCCGCAAGGTCGCCGCCGAGGAACTGGCCGCGATCCGCGAGGAGATCGGCGAGGACACCTTCACCGCCGGCAAGTGGCAGCAGGCCCACGACCTCCTGCTCCAGGTCTCGCTGGACCAGGACTACGCGGACTTCCTGACGCTGCCCGCGTACGAGCAGCTGCGCTGACCCGTCACGACGTACGCGAGACACCACCGCCCCCGGCACCGCACAGCGCCGGGGGCGGTTCTCGTCTGCGGGCGGGTTCAGCCGCGGGTCCGATGCAGCGACAGATCCCACACCGGCTCCGACGTCCGGCCCGAGCCGGAGCCGCGCGACCGGGCCGCCAGTCCCGCGTACTCGTTCACGACCACCGGCGCGATGCCCGGATCGAGTTCGATGTCCTCCCCGCTGCGCGCGTCCAGGACCACCGGGCCCGAGGAGGTCTCGGCGTAGACCCGGCCGTGCCGGACGGCGGTGACGTCGGGGGCGATGCGACCGGCCGCGCTGTCGGGCAGCTCCCACAGGATCCTTCCGCTCGGGGCATCGAGCGCGAAGACCTCCTTCGGGGCCCTGCTCGCACCGGGGTGCGGGCCGCACACCACGACCGAGGTGCCGTCGTAACGGCAGTGCACGGGCCGCTTCTTGCCGGACAGCGGCCGCTGCTTGCCCGTCGCCGCGTCCACGAGGAGCAGCTGAGCGGTGGAGGTGACGAGGCCGCTGTGCGTCACCTTCGTCGTGATGATCCGGTCGGGCCCCGCGGGCGTCGTCCACTGCGCCTGGAGTTCGGGGTTCATGCCCGCGCTGCGCTCATAGGTGCGGTCCTGCCACACCGTTTCGCCGTCCTTCATGCTCACGGCCGTCAGCACCTTGTACTGCAGGCCGGTGTCGGCCTCCGCGCCCACCGCGTTTCCTCCGGCGACGGTGTACGCCTCGAAGCCCGCCTTCTTCCAGGTGGTCCTGGGCCGGTCGGGGTCGCTCAGGTCGACGCCGAAGGTCTCCCTGACCGCGTTGGGAGAGGAGGACCGCCGGTCGTGCACGCGCAGTGAGACCGCCACCGTGCCGTCCTGCGCGCCCACGACGCGTACGGCCGTGGACCGGCCCCGGTACGCGTCCGCCACCAGCGGGGTCTCCAGCCGGCTGCGCAGCTCGCCGGTGCCGGAGTCGACGACCAGGAGTTCGATGAGCTGCTGGGAGGCGGTGGTGCCACGGCCCTCCTTGGCCACGTGGTAGGGGACGAGGACGAGCGGCGGGCCGTCCGACCGCTCCAGTACGAACGGGGCCAGGGCGTCCTCCCGGTCCGTGTCCCAGTCGAACGCGCCCGCGTACACCCGCCCGGCCGGGTTCTCCGGCTTCAGGCGCGGCCCCGCCTCCTGTCCGGTGGCCACGTCCGTGATCCGGAGGTCCTCGACGCTCCGGGTGAAGAGATAGCGCCCGGCCAACACCGAATTCAGCCAGGGCCCGTACTGGGCGAGCCCATCGCCCGTGGCCTTCGCGGCGAACTTCACCGGCGCCTCGTACGCCTTCGCCTCCGGCTTCTCGGCGGGCTTCGACGCTGTGCTCCGGCCGTCCTTGCCGTCTTTCGGGGCACCGTCGTCCGCCTCCCCCGTACTGCATCCCGTCACGGCCAGAATTCCCACAACCAGCAGACCGGACAAGCCACTTCGTGCGCCTCGCATCTCCCCGCCCCTCTCGGACCACGACCGATGATCCAGAGTAGACGAGGCCCCTCACGTCCACACCGCCCCCAGCGCCACGAACCCGCAGATCAGAGCGGACAGGATGGCCAGCAACGGCCAGACGAACCGGAGGTACGTGTCGTAGCTGACCTTCGCCAGCGCCACCCCGCCGATGGTGACCGCCGTCGTCGGGACCCAGAGGTTCATCCAGCCGCTCGCCGCCTGCCAGGCCGTGACGACCACGGCGCGGGAGACGCCCGCGAAGTCGGCGAGCGGGGCCAGGATCGGCATCGCCAGGGTGGCGTGGCCGGAGGTGGAGGGGATGAGGAAGGCGAGGGGCAGATTGACGATGAAGACGAAGACCGCGAAGAGCGCCGAGGAGGTGCCCGAGACCACGCCCTCGATCGAGTGCAACACGGTGTCGGTGATCTGCGAGTTGTTCATGATGACCGTGACACCGCGGGCGAGCACGATGACCAGGGCCGGGGAGATGAAGTCGGCCGCGCCCTGGATGATCGTCGCGCTGAGCCGCTGCTCGCCGAACCGGGCGACGACGCCCACCAGGACCGCCGCGACCAGGAACAGGGCCGCCAGATGGGGGAAGGACCAGCCGAGTTCGAAGCCGTACGGGGTGGCGTCGGCGTCGCCGGTGAGGGCGCTGGACCAGGGGACGACCGAGAAGATCATGAAGGCGAAGACCAGGCCGACCAGGACCAGGACGATCTGGTGCAGCCGCGTCAGCTCCGGGGGTTCGTCCGCGTCCGCCGCGTTGTGTTCGCGGTCGCCGGGGAGGAAGCCGGAGAGCGAGCGGTCGGGGTTCTCGCGGACGCGGCCCGCGTACCGGACGACGTAGGCGATGGTCACCGCCGTCAGGGCCACCCACATGATCGCGCGCAGCACGATGCCGTCACCGAGCGAGATATCGGCGGCCGAGGAGGCGACTCCGGTGGCGAAGGGGTTCACCGTCGAGCAGAGCACGCCGATGCCCGCGCCCAGGATGATCGTGCCGACGGCCACCATGCGGTCGTAGCCGAGGGCCAGCATCAGCGGGATGATCAGGCCGTAGAAGCCGAGCGTCTCCTCCGCGAAGCCCTCGACCGTGCCGAGCAGGGCGAAGACCAGCATCACCCCGGCGATGAGCAGCGCTCCCCGGTCGCGCAGCCGGTGTGCGAGGCGGCCGATGCCCCGGTCCAGGGCTCCGGTGGCGAACACCACGGTGATGAACGCGCCGATGGCCAGCACGAACAGGAACACGCCAGCGCTGCCGTACAGTTCGCCGGCCAGGTCGGGGCCGACCTCGCCCGTCTTCGCGTCCTGGACGCCGTAGAGGCCGTTGACCGGGGAGAGGAAGAGGTCGTTGAGGCGGTCGACGAAGCTCTGGCCGGAGTCGACCCGGTGGTACGTGCCCTGGACGGGCGCGCCGTCCTCGTTGCGTTCGTAGGCGCCGGACGGGATCAGAAAGGCCAGGGCCCAGACGGCCAGCGTGACGACCGCGAGGATCGTCAGCGCGCTGGGGAAGGTGAACTTCTTCCTGGCCGGGGGCTCTTCCTCCGGCGCCGGTCTCGTGTCCGCCGCGCTGCTCATGCGCCGCCCCCTGCGGCAGCGGCGCGCTTCGCGGTGTCGCCGTACGTCTTCGCGTACTCCCTCGGGAACGCGGCCTCCGCGATCACCGCCGAGCGCGGCTCCGTGAAGTGGACCCGCTCGTTCGGGGCGTGCGGAACCGCCTTGGGGTTCAGCTTGGCGCGGGCCTGCCGGACGGGCTCGGGCGGGAAGCCCGGGAAGGCGATGGAGGGGATGGAGGGGGTGGCCGTCGGCCGTTCCAGGTCGGCGACCAGCCCGTCCATCAGCGCGTCGGCCCGTGTGCTCAGGCCGTCTCCCCGGTCCATGGTGCTGCCCCTTCGCTCCTCTTGCCCTTCGGCCCGCTGCCCCTTCCGGGATCAATGGACCACAAGGTGCGAGGAGCCGCACGCCAGGGGAGGCGGATGCCGCGACGGGTGTCAGTCCGTCAGGACGACCGTGGGCTGGGCCGAGAAGTCGCCCCACTTGCCGTCCGGAAGCTTGGCCCGGAGCTTCACCGAATAGCGGGTTCCCGCCGGGTCCGGGAGGTTCAGCCGGTAGGTGGCCCGGCCCTTCGGAGGCGTGCCGCCCCAGACGATGGTGGTGGTCAGTTTGCCGTTCAGGTAGAGCTGGTAGGCGGGGATCACTCCGCCCGTCTCGGGCTGGTCCCAGGACAGATCGAGGGTGAACTCGGCACCCTCCTTGCCGACCTCGGTGCGCAGACCGGTGGGGGCGGTGCTCGCGGGGGCGCCGGCCGCCCGGGCGGTGGTGAGGTCGACGGCGTTGCTGTCGGGCGAGGACTTGTCGGAGGCGTCCCGGGCCCGGACGGTGAAGGTGTAGACGGTCCCGGGGCGCAGGCCCGTCACCTTCGCCGTGGTCGCGGTGCCCGGCACGCTGTGGATCCGGGAGCCCTCCTGGTAGATGTCGTACGAGGTGACCCCGACGTCGTCCTTGGCCGGCTGCCAGGTCAGGGTGGCCGCGCGGCCGCCCTCGGCGGTTCCGGCCAGCTTCGCGGGGACGGTGGGGGGCGTGTCGTCCTTGGGCGGGGTGGCCTGTGTGGTGACGGGTATGGCCTTGCTGGGCGCGGAGAGGTTTCCGGCGGCGTCCTTGGACCGGACCGTGAAGGTGTAGTCCGTCGCGGCCTTCAGCCCGTCCACGTCGATCATGTGCTTCGTCGCCGGAACGGATCTGACCTTGGTCTTCGCCCGGTAGACCTCGTATCCGGCGATCGCCTTGTTGTCGGATGCGGGGTCCCACATGACGTGCACCGAGGTGGAACTGCTGGCCTGAGCGGTCACGCCCTCAGGGGTGCTGGGGGGCTGCGTATCGGCTTCGGCGGTGCCGCCGCAGGCGGTGAGCGTGGCGAGGAGCAGAGCGGCGGAACAGGTCAACGCGGCAGATATGTGGGGGCGTTGCACGGGGGTGCCTTCCATCCGGACAGCAATGGTCCAGACCTGTATGACATGGCGCGGGGGCCTCCGACAAGAGTCCGGCCGGGAACCTTCCGCTATATGCCGGGTTGCGCCACCCGTCGCGCGGGCCGGGCGAGCCTCCGGCCGATGAGTTTTCGGTGGTGGAGGGGTCTTCCCTGTATGGACACCTATGAGACCTCCGCGCCGGATGCCGCCGGCCTTCCCGACCTGGAGCCGGCCGCCCGGCGGATCGCCGGGCTGCTCGGTTCGGTCGACGACGGGGGGCTGGACGGCCCCACCCCCTGCCCCGACTACGCCGTACGGGAGCTGCTCGGCCACCTCACCGGGCTGACCGCCGCCTTCCGCGACGCCGCCCGCAAGGATCTCGGCGCGAGCACCGCCGTCTCCCCGGACGCCGCGCTCCCCGTCCTCGACGACGACTGGCGTGAGGCGTTGCCCCGGCAACTGGAGGAGGTGGCCGTGGCCTGGCGCTCCCCCGACGCCTGGACCGGCATGACCCGGGCCGGCGGAGTGGAGCTGCCCGGCGAGGTGGCCGGGGCCGTCGCGCTCAATGAGCTCGTCGTCCACGGCTGGGACCTGGCCCGCTCGACGGGTCAGCCGTACGCGGCCGGGGAGGCCGAGCTGCGGTCCTGCGCGGTCCTGCTCGCCCCGGACGAGGACGATCCGGACCGCGGTGGGATCTTCGGGCCGCCCGTCCCCGTGCCGGACGACGCCCCGCTGCTCGACCGGGTGATCGGCCTCAGCGGCCGCCGTCCGGACTGGCGGCCGGAGGGCTGAGCGTGGCCGGGACACGGCTCAGCTGGTGAAGAACTCCGTGATGTGCGCGGCCACCTGGTCCGCCCGGGTCTCGTGCATCCGGTGGCCGCCCGGGACCGTGATCAGCCGGCAGTCCGGGATCAGGGAGGCCACGTCCGCCTGGCGGTGCTGCTCCATCGCGCTCTCCGGCCCCCCGCTGATGATCATCGTCGGGGACACGATGTCGCCGAGGCCCTCGTCCGCGTCCGGTCCGGGGTCGGCGAGCTGGTCCCGTACGGCGGGCACCGCGTTCTCGTCGTAGTCCACCGGGCCCTCGGCCCGCCCCGCCGGACCCGGGTCGCCGGGGAACGGGGCCGGGGTCTCCACCAGCACCAGCCGCTCCACCCGGTCGGAGTGCTCCTGCGCCAGCAGCCGGGCGACGACACCGCCCATGCCGTGGCCGACGAGGCCGACCCGGTCCAGTTCC
Source organism: Streptomyces sp. NPDC091289 (assembly GCF_044757365.1). Lineage (NCBI taxonomy): Bacteria > Bacillati > Actinomycetota > Actinomycetes > Kitasatosporales > Streptomycetaceae > Streptomyces > Streptomyces sp. NPDC091289. Next base: position 21,714 of record NZ_JBIVUT010000013.1, on the reverse strand, counting down.
AGTTCGTCGAGGAAGCCGACGACGTCCTCGACCATCAGGTCCAGGCCGTAGTCGTCGGGCCAGTCGCTCTCACCGTGGCCGCGCAGGTCCAGGGCGAAGACCCGCCATTCCTGGCCCAGCAGGGTGCCGGCCGCCTCCCAGTTCGCGGCCGAACCGCCGAGGCCGTGCAGCAGCACGACGGGCGAGCCGAACGCATCGCCCCAGGTCCGGTACGCGAGGCGCACATCGCCGACATCCACAACAGACTGATCTTCCATGCCCCTGACGCTACAGCCGACGGGCGGCCGTCCGCTCCGGGGCCCCGGCCTGGCAGGCTGGGCGGGTGAAGCACTTCGTCCGGGCCCTGCGCCTGCCCCTCGCCGCCACGCTCCTCACGGCCGCCGCCCTGGCCGGATGTTCCGGATCCGCGCCCGACGCCGCGGACGCGGGGCTGAACGACCCGGCGAAGAAGCGGATCGCGATGCGACTGGTCTCCAGCGCGGAGAACTCCTCGCTGGACTGGGAGGCGCAGTACCCGTACATCGAGGACATCGGGGACAGCCGGGGGTACACGGCGGGCATCATCGGGTTCTGTTCCGGCACCGGTGACATGACGGAGGTCGTGGAGCGGTACGCGAAGGCGCGCCCCGGCAATCCGCTGGAGCGGTTCCTTCCGGCGCTGCGCGCGGTGGAGGGCAGCGACGCGCACACCGGGCTCGGTGGGCCGTTCACCCGGGCCTGGGCGAAGGCGGCCGAGGACCCCGCCTTCCGCGCGGCGCAGGACGCGGAGCGCGACGCCCTGTACTTCGGGCCGGCGGTGGGGCGGGCCGAGAAGGACGGGCTCGGCGCGCTCGGGCAGTTCATCTACTACGACGCGTACGTGATGCACGGCGAGGGCGACACGGAGGGCTCGGTCGGGTTCCGCACGATGCGCCGCGATGCGATGGCGGCGGCCCGGACGCCCGCGCGGGGCGGCGACGAGAAGGCGTATCTGAACGCGTTCCTCGACGCCCGGGTCGCCGCGATCGGCAAGGAGACCTCGCACACCGACACCAGCCGGGTGGAGACCGCCCAGCGGGTCTTCGTACGGGAGGGGAAGCTCGGACTGGAGACGCCGTTGCGGTGGAAGGTGTACGGGGACGCCTACCGGATCGAGAAGGGCTGACGCCGCCGGAGCCGGAACACGGCCGAAGCCCCGTGCGGGGGCACGGGGCTTCACCGGGCTGCGAGCGGATACGTCAGTGGACGCCGACCCCCGTGGCGGCCGGCACCACGTGCTCGCCGTTCGCCTGCTCCTCGTCCTCCGCGTCGGGCTTGCGGCCGAAGTGGTTGAAGGCGAGGTTCAGCACGATCGCCACCACGCAGCCGGTGGAGATGCCCGAGTCGAGGACGACCAGCAGGTCCTCGGGGAAGGCGTGGTAGAACTGCGGCGCGGCGATCGGGATCAGACCGATGCCGACGGCCGCCGCCACGATCAGGGCGTTCTCGCCCTTCTCCAGGGCGGCGGTGGCCAGGGTCTGGATGCCGCTGGCCGCCACCGTGCCGAACAGGACGATGCCCGCGCCGCCGAGCACCGGCAGCGGTACGAGCGCGATGACCGAGGCGGCGACCGGGACCAGTCCGAGGACGATCAGGATCGCGCCGCCCACCGCGACGACGAAGCGGCTGCGGATCTTGGTCATGGCGACGAGGCCGACGTTCTGGGCGAAGGCGCTGCACATGAACCCGTTGAAGAGCGGGCTGATGGCGCTGCCGAGGGTGTCGGCGCGCAGACCGCCCTCGATGATCTTCTCGTCGGCCGGGCGGCCGACGATCTTGCCGAGGGCCAGCATGTCCGCGGTGGACTCGGTCATACAGACCAGCATCACGATGCACATGGAGATGATGGCGGCGATCTCGAACTGCGGGGCGCCGAAGGCGAACGGCGTCGGGAAGCCCACGACATCCGCGTCCTTGATGGCGCCGAAGTCGGTGATGCCGGCCGGGATGGCGATCAGGGTGCCGATGACCAGACCGAGCAGGATCGCGATCTGCTGGAGGAAGCCCCGCAGCAGCTTGCGCATGGCCAGCACGATCACCAGGGTCACGGCGGCCATGGTGATGTTGGTCATCGAACCGTAGTCGTCCGCCGTGGCGTTGCCGCCCTGGGACCAGTTGAAGGCGACCGGGAGGAGCGATATGCCGATCAGCGTGATCACGGTGCCGGTGACGACGGGCGGGAAGAAGCGGACCAGTTTGCCGAAGTACGGGGCGACGAAGAAGCCGAGCAGGCTCGCGACGATGATCGCGCCGAAGATGACGGCTATCCCGTCGTGCCCCCGGTCCTTGCCTATCGCGATCATCGGGGCGACACCGGCGAACGAGACGCCGTTGACGAAGGGCAGCCGGGCGCCGACCTTCCAGAAGCCGATGGTCTGGAGGAGCGTGGCGATCCCCGCGGTGAACAGGCTCGCCCCCATCAGGAAGGCGGTCTCCTTGGCGGTGAGACCGACGGCCGGCCCCACGATGAGCGGCGGGGCCACCACGCCCGCGTACATGGCGGCCACGTGCTGGAGGCCGCTGGTGAACATCTTCAGGGGAGGGAGGGTTTCGTCGACCGGGTGTTTCCGGTCGGCTCCCGCTTCTTCTGCGGCGGCGTCGGCCGTCGCGTCGGGGGCGGCTGCATCTGCGTCTTTGCGAAACCTGGGCTCAGCGGCCACGGCGGTTCCTCCGGTCGGTTACACGTCGTCGGCGACGTGGGGTTCAGGGAGGTGGTGCGTAAGTGGTGCGGCGGTGCGGCTCTCTCAGGTGGTGCAGGTCGTGCAGGTGGTGCAGAGGGGGGTGCGGGGGGGGCTCGCACGGGGGTGTGTGCGGGCAGCGTTCTTCACCGGTCCGGCGGGCGCGCACCATGGGGTGCGCGTCCGCCGGACCGGCTGCCGTGGACCCCGCTCGGGTCCACGGCGGCCGGTCTCGGGCCGTCCCCCTCGACCGGCCGGTCGGGGATACCGCGCGGGATCAGGCCCCGGCGGCGATCTGCGCGAGGCGGCGGGCCTCGTCGCGGGTGACGCGGGCGATGGCGTCCTCGTCCACCGTGGTGAGGTGGTTGCCCTCGACGACCGGCTTGCCGTCGACGAGGGAGAGGGTCACCGGGGCGGCCGCGCCGAAGATGAGCGCGGTCACCGGGTCGGCGATCGAGGAGTGGGCCAGGGTGTCCAGCTTCCACAGGACGAGGTCGGCGAGCTTGCCGGCCTCCAGGGAGCCGATCTGGTCGGCGCGGCCCAGGACCTGGGCCCCGCCGAAGGTCCCGAGGCGCAGGGCCTGACGGGCGTTCAGGGCGGCCTCGCGGTGGGCGCCGAGGCGGTTGATGAGGAGCGCGTTGCGCAGCTCGGTGTGGAGTTCGCCGGACTCGTTGGAGGCGGTGCCGTCCACGCCGAGGCCTACAGGTACGCCGGCGGCGAGCATGTCGGGGACCCGGGCGATGCCGGCGGCGAGGCGGGCGTTGGAGGACGGGCAGTGGGCGACGCCGGTTCCCGTACGGGCGAAGGCGGCGATGTCGGAGTCGTTCATGTGGACGCAGTGCGCCATCCACACATCGTTGCCGAGCCAGCCGGTGGACTCGAAGTAGTCGGTCGGGCCCATCCCGAACAGCTCCTTGCAGAACTGCTCCTCCTCGACGGTCTCCGAACCGTGCGTGTGCAGCCGTACGTTCTTACGGCGGGCCAACTCGGCGCCCTGGCGCATCAGTTCGGTGGAGACCGAGAACGGCGAGCAGGGCGCGACGGCGATCTGTGTCATCGCGTCGAAGGAGGCGTCGTGGTGGGCGTCGATCGTCGCCTCGGTGGCGGCGAGCGCGCCCTCCAGGGTCTCGACGGCGAAGTCCGGCGGCAGGCCGCCGTCCTTCTCGCTGCGGTCCATGGAGCCCCGGGCGAGGGTGAACCGTACGCCCATCTCGCGGGCGGCCCCGATGATCGCGCCGGACAGGTCGCCGGAGCCCTTCGGGAAGACGTAGTGGTGGTCCATGGCGGTGGTGACGCCGCCCCGGGCCAGCATGGCCAGCGAGCCCTGCGCGGCGGCGCGGGCCATCGGCTCGTCGATGCGCGCCCAGGTCGGGTAGAGGGCGACCAGCCAGTTGAAGAGGTTGTGGTCGGTGGCCAGGCCCCGGGTGATCCACTGGTAGAAGTGGTGGTGGGTGTTGACCAGGCCGGGCGTCGCGAGGTGCCCGGTGCCGTCGATGCGGCGGACGACTCCGGCCAGGCCCTCCGGCGCCTTGCCGGCGCCGACGGACTCGATGCGGTTGTCCGCCACGACGATGTACCCGGACGCGTACTCCGTGTCGTGGGCGTCGACGGTGGCGATCGAACAGTTCTCGATGATGATGCGCTGAGGGTCTGCCGAAGCTGCCATGGTGCTTCCTTCTTCTCTCTGTGGCGATGTGGGCACGGCAGGACCCTAGGAGGATTTGAGTGCCACAGCGGTGCGGCTGTGGGTGCCGAGATGGTGGAAGAACAGGTTGAGCACGACCGCGACCAGTGCTCCCGCGCTGATCCCGGAGCCGAGGACGGTCTGCGCCCAGGCCGGGAATCCGGCGTAGAAGGTGGGCGCGGCGAGCGGGATGATGCCCGCGCCGAGGGCGACGGCCACCAGGATGATGTTGGAGCTGTCGTCCAGGCCGGCCTCGGAGAGCGTACGGATGCCGCTGACCGCGATGGAGCCGAAGAGGACGATGCCGGCGCCGCCGAGGACGGGCATCGGGACGAGCGAGACGACCGCGCCGAGCACCGGGAAGGCGCCGAGGACCAGCAGGGCGCCGCCCGCCGCGGCGACGACGTACCGGCTGCGTACGCGGGTCAGCGAGACGACGCCGACGTTCTGGGCGAAGGCGCTGGTCGGGAATCCGCCGAAGACCGGGCCGAGCAGGGTGGCGATGCCGTCCGTCCGCAGGCCCCGGGTGATCGTGCGGCCGTCGGTGCGGCGGTCGCAGATCTCGCCGAGGGCCAGCATCCCGGCCGAGGACTCCGTCATCAGGACGAGCATGACGATGCAGAGCGAGAGGATCGCGGCGGGGTGGAACTCCGGCGCGCCGAAAGCGAAGGGGGTCGGCAGGGCGGCGAGCGGTGCGGACTTCAGCGCGGAGAAGTCGGCGAGTCCGAACGGGATCGCGGCCAGCGTGCCGACGAACATGCCCATGAGCAGGGCCACTTGCTTGAGGAAGCCGCGGCCGAACCGCTGGATGAGCAGGATGACGACGAGCGTGAAGGCGGCCAGCGCCAGGTACTTCATGGCGCCGAAGTCGGCGGCGGTGGCGTCGCCGCCCTGCGCCCAGGCGACCGGGACCGGCATGAGGGTGACGCCGATGAGGGTGATGACCACGCCGGTGACGAGCGGCGGGAAGAAGCGCAGCAGTCGGCCGAAGAAGGGGCCGACCGTCAGACAGAAGACGCCGGCGACGAGCACCGCTCCGTAGATCGCGGGGAGTTGGTGGCCCGGTGCGCTGGTCTCGGCGATGGCGAGCATCGGCGCGATCCCGGCGGAGGAGGCGGCGTTGACGAAGGGGAGCCGGTTGCCGGCGAAGCGGCCGAGGCCGACGGTCTGCAGGATGGTGGCGAGTCCGGCGATCAGGAGGCTCGCGGCGATGAGCCGGGTCATGCCGGCGGCGTCCAGGCCGACGGCCTGGCCGATGATCAGCGGAGGGGTGACGACGCCCGCGTACATGGCGGCGATGTGCTGGAGTGCGGCGGGGACGAGCCGCGCGGGAGGAAGCTTCTCGTCGACCGGGTGAACCGCCGTGTCGGCGGCGGTGGTCGGTGAGGTGGTACACGGGCCTTCTGCCGGCCCCGTTGCAGGCTGTGCCATGGATGTTCCCTCCGGGATGACCGGCCCCCGCCCGTCTGTGGCCGGGCGGGGGCCGGTTCAGTGCCGCGTCAGAGGTTGGTCATGTCGACCGGGATCTTCGGCTCGACGCCGTCCCGGAGAACGGTGGCCTCGATCAGACCGTAGGGACGGTCCGCCGCGAAGTAGACCTCATTGTCGTTCTTGAGGCCGAACGGTTCGAGGTCCACCAGGAAGTGGTGGTTGTTCGGCAGCGAGAAGCGGATCTCGTCGATCTCGCTGCGGCTGTTGATGATGCGCGAACCCATCTGGTACAGGGTCTGCTGGAGCGAGAGGGAGTACGTCTCGGCGAAGGCGTGGAGCATGTGCTTGCGCGCCTGCTCGTAGGACTTCTCCCAGTTCGGCATGCGCTGCTCGTCGCTGGTCCAGTTGTAGCGCCAGCGGGCCGAGACGTCCGTCGCCAGGATGCGGTCGTACGCCTCCTTGAGCGTCGTGTACCGGTCCTTGACGTAGCCCCAGAACTCGGAGTTGGTCGAGTTCATCACCGTGAGGTCCTTGAGACCCGAGATGACTTCCCAGTTCTCGCCGTCGTAGGTGATCTGGGAGACGCGGGTCTCCTGGCCCTTGCGGACGAAGGAGTGCTTGACCTCGTCGGCCCCGATGAACTTCGAGTTGCCGTCGGAGGTCGCGATGCGCTCCCAGCTGTACTCCTCGATCCGGATCCGGGCGCGGTGGATCGGCTCCTGCGAGGAGACGAAGTGCCGGGCGAGGTGGATGCCGAACTGCTCGGCGGACTCGATCCCGTGCTCCTTGGCGAACGCGAACACCGTGTTCTTGGTGGTGTCGGTCGGCAGGACGTTGGCGTTGGAGCCGGAGTAGTGCACGTCGTCCATGTCGCCGGAGAGGGCGACCGAGACGTTCAGGTCCTTGATGTGGTGGGTGTCGCCGTCCCGCACGATCTTGACGACGCGGTTCTCTGCTTTGCCGTACTGGTTCTGGCCGAGAATCGTGGGCATGTCGGTGCTAGCTCCCTCGGTAAACGGAGTAGCCGAACGGGTTGAGCAGCAGCGGTACGTGATAGTGCTCGCCCGGGACGACCGCGAACGCGATGGTCACCTCCGGGAAGAACGCGCCGCTGTCCCTTACGCGGGGGGCGTCCTGCTGCGCCTCGGCTTGCTTCTTGGAAAAGTACGTCTCGGTGTCGAAGTCGAGACGCACATGGGTCGTTCCCTCCGGCAGTGCCGGGAGGTCCTTGCAGCGCCCGTCCGCATCGGTCGCGGACGCTCCGAGCGTCACGTACGGCGCGTCGCTTCCGCTGCGGGCGGCGAGCGAGACGGCGACGGACGCGGCGGGGCGGCCGATGCTGGTGTCCAGGATGTGGGTGGACACCGATGCGGTCGTGTCGGTACTCAAGACCGTCACTCTCCTAGATCTCAAGAGTCCTGTGCGGAAGCGCCCTCTGCGAGGGTCTCCGTCACGAGACGGGTCAGCCGGATGCGGTTGATCTTGCCCAGTTCGGTGCGCACGATCTCCTGCTCCTGCTCGGGCGAGTTCCCGATCCGGGACTTCACCGCGTCGCGCATCTGCTCACCGGTGGCGCCGGTGGCGCAGATCAGGAAGACATGTCCGAACCGTTCCTGGTAGGCCAGGTTCAGTTCGAGCATCTCGGTCTTGAGCTCCTCGGAGGCGCCGGCCATCCCCCGCTGCTCGCGGGAGGAGGTCGGGTCGCCGGGCTTCGGGCGGCCGATCGGCGGGTGGCCGGCCATCGCTTCGGCCAGATCCGCCGCGGTGAGCTGCGCCATGGCGGCGTCGCTCGCGGCGAGCAGGGCTTCTTCGGTGGTGTACGGACGCCCGGCGAGGATGGTGTTTCCCCAGGTCGCACTGGCACACACCTCGTGCAGTGCGGGAGTGGCCTCGCCGTCCGCCAGGGTGTTGAACCGGGTGAGGCCCGGTGTGGAGCTCGAAGTCACGGGAGCCTCCGTGGCTGTTTTTCGCTGTGCGTTGTTCGGGCTGCGGATAGCTAACGCCCTCCGCAACACGACGTCAACACTTTGTTGAAATCTCGCGAACGAAGAAAGCCGCCGTCCCGGCATGCGGACGGCGGCTTTCCTGTGTGTTCGGCGGGTTCGGCCAACTACTCACCCTTGGCCGAATGTTCCCGGTTCAGATAGTTGTACACGGTGAACCGGGAGACGCCCAGGGCGCCGGCCACGGTCTCCACGCCATGCCGTACGGAGAAGGCACCGCGTGCCTCCAGCGTCCGGACGACGCCCTGCTTGGCCTTGCGGTCCAGGTCGGCGAGCGGCATCCCGTGCCGTCGCTCCATCGCGGCGAGGATGTGGTCCAGCGAGTCGGAAAGCTGGGGCAGGCGTACGGCTATGACGTCCCGGCCCTCCCAGGCGAGCACCACGTCGTCCGGCTGGGCCTGCTCGGGGACCAGCAGCTCGGCGCCCATCGCGTCGACGAGCGGCTTGACGGCGGAGACGAGGGGATGATCGGCCGTTGCCGAGGTGTTATCGGCGGCTGCCGTCGGGGGGTGATCGACGGAATCGGTCATGACACGTCCCCCTCGATCACGTTCACCTGGAGCGAGACCCGGGTGGCGCCCGAGGCCAGGGACTGGCGCAGCAGCGCGTCCACGGCGGTGAGCACCTCGTCCGCGCCCCCTTCCGCGGTGTTGCCGAAGGGGCCGACGTCGACGGCGTCCAGCTCGGCGGCCTGGATCACCTCGCGGGCCACCACCGCGTGGGTGGGCGCCTCGTCGAGATCGAACGGCTCGGTGGTGAATTCCACCCTCAAGCGCACTGTGCCTCCATGGTGTCCTCGCCCCGGGTGCGGGCTCCCGCGGCTCGGCCACGACTGTAACCGCTGGACGGGGCCCCGCTCCGGTGCGCGCGGGGCCCCGCCGGCGGTGGTCACGGGAGCGGCAGCACACAGACCGCGACCGGTGCCGGGAAGGGGTCGCCCGCGCCGGTCAGGGTGCCGTCGGGGCCGACCTCGAAGACGGTCACGGTGGAGGAGCGCTGGTTGGCGGCGAAGAGCAGGGCGCTGTCCGGGGACAGGGCGAGCTGGCGGGGCCAGTCACCGCCGACGGGCACGGTGTCCAGCAGCCGCAGGGCCGCCCCGTCGTCCTCGACGGCGTAACGGGTGAGGCTGTTGTGGCCCCGGTTGGCGAGGTAGACGTACGCCCCGTCGCCGGTGACCACCGGCTGGGCGGGGTAGCTGGTGCCGGATCCCGTACCGGTGGACTGCCCGGGGCCCGGGGTGAGGGCGCCGGTGGCGGGGTCGTACGCGCAGACGACCAGGGTGTCGTCCAGCTCGCAGGCCAGGTAGGCGAAGCGCCCGCCGGGGTGGAAGGCCAGGTGGCGGGGGCCGGATCCGGGTGCGAGGGCGGCGCGGGAGACCTCGGTGAGCGTCCCGGCGCTCTCGTCCAGCGTGTACGTGTACACGGCGTCGGTGCCCAGGTCGACGGCGAGGACGTGGCCGCCGTCGGGCGAGGTGACGATCTGGTGGGCGTGCGGTCCGCCCTGGCCGGGGCCGGGCGGCGGTGAGCTGTGGGTGACCAGGTCGGTGCGCTCCCCCAGCGATCCGTCCGCCGCGATCGGGTGCACGGCGACGCTGCCGGAGGTGTAGTTCGCGCTCAGCAGCCAGTCCCCGGACGGGTGGACGGAGAGGTGGGTGGGGCCGGAGCCGCCGGTGGGGCGGCTGCCGAGCACCTCGTACGTCCCGTCCGGCGCGAGCGCCACGGCGGTGACCGCGCCCGCGTCCTGCTCGGCGACCGCGTAGACGGTGGTGCCGGAGGGGTGGAGGGCCAGGTAGGAGGGGTTCTCGACGCCGTTGATCACCGGTCCGGGGGTGATCGCACCCGTCCCGGTGTCGTACGCGGCGGTGCCGATGCCCGTGCCGCCGCCCGCCTCGGAGGTGTACGTGCCGAGGAGCAGCGGGCGGGTGGCGCGCGGGGCGGCGGTCCGGGCGGGCGCGGGAGCCGGACGGCTCCCGGCATGGGCGGGGGTGGCGAGCGCGGGGGCGGCGGCCAGGGCGGCTCCCGCCAGCAGACCGCCGAGGAGACCCCGGCGGCTGGGGACGCCGGGGGTGGGGGGACCGTCGGCGGACGCGGGGCCGGGGTGGGAGCGGCCAGGGCCGGGAACAGGGTTCGGGCGGGGGGCTGGGTTCATGCGAGGCACCTCGTGTGGGGGTCGGCTGCTTCGGATGCGTCCGCCACCCTGGCCCGCCGACGCCCTCCAGGCAAGAGGTGCAACACGAGTTGCACGCTGTGCAACGCAACGGCTGTCGGCGATCAGTCGCCCGCCTGGATGTCCCCCCTGGTCGAGGAGGCGATGGCGTCGCCGTGCGCGAAGTCGCCGGGCGGGATGCCCGGGTGGTGCCCCTCCCGGTCGGGGGCCACCTCGGCCGCCGGGCCGAGCGCCAGCCGGGACACGATCCGGTAGCGGTCGCCCCGGTAGAGCGAGTGGACGTACTCCACCGGACGGCCCGTGGTGTCCGAGGTCAGCCGCTCGAAGAGCAGCGCCGGCGACAGCTCCGGGACATCGAGCAGCTTGGCCTCGGCGCGCGTGACGACGGTGGGTTCGATGGCCTGGACCGCCTCGTGGACGTGCACACCGTGCGTGGCGCGCAGATGCTCGTACAGATCACCGCTCTCCAGCTCCTGCGCGCTGAGGCCCGGCACCAGCCCGGCCCGGATGTGCAGGTGCTCGATGGCCATCGGCGCACCGTCGACCAGCCGCAGCCGCGCCACGTAGACGATCTCGGCGGCGGGCGACATCCGCAGCTTGCGGCCGACCCGGGCCCCCGCCTGGAGCGTGGTGAACTCCAGCAGCCGGCTCGACCAGGTGCCCGCCGCCTGCGGCACGCTCAGCGCCCGGTCCCCGGCGACCAGCTCCTGGGTGATCTTGGCGGGGGCGACGAACATGCCCCGGCCGTGTTCGCGCACCAGGAGCCCGGCGGCGACCAGCTCGTCGGCCGCCGCGCGCACGGTGGGCCGCGACACGCCGAGCAGGGCGCACAGGGCGCGCTCCGAGGGAATGGCGTCCCCGGGGCTGCGCGACTCGATCAGCTCCAGCACGGCATCGCGGGTCCGCTCCCGTTTGAGCACCGTCCCCGGCACGTCCGCGTCCACGCGTTCCCCTCCCGACGGATTGATTTTTCTTACCAGTTGATGACCAGTCCGACCGAACTGGCCCGCTGGTCAGGTGAAGTGTAGCGCTTTCCGGATGATGCACGAGCGATCTCGTTACGTACAGATCACCAAATCCCCTTTGTACGCAAGGGGTTGACGGCCCCATTGGTCTATGCCACCTTCAACCCCCATCGAGAGGTGAGCTGTCCAGTGAGCACTACTGGTCAGGTGGTCAGGTCCGTCACATCCGTTCTGCTTCCGAGGTGAACCGTGAAGTACCGCTTGCTCGCCGGTGGGTCCGTGCTCGTCCTGACCGCCGCGCTCAGCGCCTGTAGTTCGTCGTCCGGATCCGGCTCCGGCAACGGGGACGGACGGACGACGGTGGACGTCTGGCTGATGCGCGACAGCGTCTCCGCCGAGTTCCAGAAGGAGTTCACCGCCGACTTCGAGAAGCGCCACCCGACGATCGACGTGAAGATCCAGATCCAGGAGTGGGACGGGATCGGCCAGAAGATCACCGCCGCCCTGGCGAGCAACGACGCCCCGGACGTCATCGAGGCGGGCAACACCCAGGTGGCGCAGTTCGCGGAGAGCGGCGGGCTGCTGGACCTCAGCGACCGGACCGAGGAGCTGAACGGCACGGACTGGCTGAGCGGACTGGCCGAGCCGGGGTCGTACGAGGGCAAGCAGTACGGCATCCCGTACTACGCGGCGAACCGGGTGGTCGTCTACCGCACCGACCTCTTCGAGAAGGCGGGCGTCGACGCCGCGGCGATCAAGACCCGCGAGCAGTGGATCGACGCCACGGCCAAGCTCAACAAGGGCGGCACGCAGGGCATCTATCTGCCCGGGCAGATGTGGTACGCGCTGGCCGGGTTCATCTGGGACGAAGGCGGCGACCTCGCGACCGAGTCCGGGGAGAAGTGGTCCGGTGCGCTGGACACCCCCGAGGCGCTGCGCGGCATGGCGTTCTACAAGGAGCTCCAGGCGCTCGGCAAGGGCCCCAAGGACTCCGACGAGGACGACCCGCCGCAGGTCGAGGTGGTGGCCCAGGGGCAGGTGGCGCAGGTCATCTCCACGCCGGGCGGGGCGAAGGTCATCGCGGAGAACAACCCCGAGCTCAAGGGCAAGCTCGCCTTCTTCCCGATCCCGGGCAAGACCGCGGACACCCCGGGAGCGGTCTTCACCGGCGGCTCGGACCTGGTCGTGCCGGCCGCGGCGGCCCACCCCGACGAGGCGGTCACCTTCATCAAGGAGCTGACCGGGGACACCTGGCAGAAGAAGCTCGCCGTCGCCATGAGCTATGTGCCGAACCGGACCACGCTGGCGTCCGCCGTGGCCGACGACCCGGGGGCCGCCGCGATGGCGGTCGGCGCGGCCAACGGGCACGCGACGCCCAACACCCCGGGCTGGGCGGCGGTCGAGGCGGAGAACCCGATCAAGGACTACATGACGGCCGTGCTCACCGGGGGCGATCCGGCGAAGGAGGCCACGAAGGCCTCGCAGGACATCACCCGGGCCATGAACGCCGGCTCCTGACCCGATCTCCCATCCCCCATCCCCGACCCCCGACCCGCCACCGCAGCATCAGCAGCAGGAAAGGAGGCGTGCCGTGCCGGTCGTCGACCAACGGACCGCACCCCGCACACCCCGGCGACGCCCGGCCCCGCGCCTCGCCGTACGCAAGGCCCCGTCCCCGCGGGGCAGGGCGCACGGCCTCTGGCCGTACGCCCTGATCGCCCCCGCCGTCGGCGGCATGCTCTATCTGCTGGTCTATCCGCTGGTGCGGGCCGTCCTGATCTCGTTCCAGGACTTCCGGCTGCGCCAGCTGATCAGTGGTGACGCGGAGTTCGTCGGGCTGCGCAACTACCGCACACTGCTCTCCGATCCACGGTTCTGGGAGGTGGTGCGCCGCACCTTCCTGTTCATGGCGATCAACGTCGTCCTGATCATGGTGATCGCCACGCTGGTCGCGCTGATGGTGGAGCGGCTGGGCCGGATCGGGCGGACGGTGGTGCTGTGCTCGCTGGTGCTGGCCTGGGCGATGCCGGTGGTGGCGGCGACCACCGTCTTCCAGTGGCTGTTCCACTCGGAGTTCGGCATCGTCAACTGGTCGCTGACCTCGCTCGGCTTCGACTCCTTCGACCGCTATCCGTGGTTCGCGAACGGCACCGCGGCCTTCGCGATCCTGGTGACGCTGATCGTCTGGCAGTCGGTGCCGTTCGCCGCGATCACCCTCTACTCGGCGCTGACCACCGTGCCCCTGGAGCTGTACGAGTCGGCGCGGCTGGACGGGGCGGGCGCGGGACGGATCTTCCGCTCGGTCACCTTCCCGATGCTGCGTCCGATCTTCCTGCTGGTGCTGTCGCTGGAGGTGATCTGGACGTTCAAGGCGTTCGTCCAGATCTGGGTGATGACCCAGGGCGGGCCGGGCGACGCCACGACGATCCTGCCGGTCTACGCGGTCCAGACGGCGCTCTCCAGCCAGCGGTACGACCTGGGTTCCGCCGCCTCGATGGTCACCGTGGTCCTGATGTCCGGGGTGCTCGTCCTCTACTTCCGCCAGATGCTCCGCCAGGAGGACGAGACCCGATGACCGCCCGTGCCGTACGCCCGCGCCTTCGCCGGCTTCCGCTGAACATCGCCGCGGCCGTGACCGTCGTGGTCTGCCTCTTCCCCGTCTACTGGATGATCTCCACGGCCTTCAAGCCGTCCAAGGACATCCGGTCCGCCGACCCGCAGCTCTTCCCGCACACCTGGACGCTCGACCACTTCCGGCGGGCCGTGGAGGCCGACGGCTTCGCCCTGTTCTGGCGGAACAGCATCCTGGTCACGCTGGGGGCCGTCCTGCTGGCGCTGCTGGTGGCGCTGGGCGCGGCGTTCGCCGTGGCGCGGATGCGGTGGAAGGGCCGGCGGCAGTTCATGCTGATGATCTTCATCGCGCAGATGGCGCCCTGGGAGTCGCTGATCATCCCGATCTACATCATCTCGCGGGACACCGACATGCTCGACCGGCTGCCGACGCTGACGCTGATCTACTTCATGATCACGCTGCCGTTCACCGTCGTCGTGCTGCGCGGCTTCATCGGGACGATCCCGCCGGAGCTGGAGGAGGCCGCGCAGGTCGACGGGTGTACCAGGAGCGGGGCGTTCTGGCGGGTGGCGATGCCGCTGCTGGCGCCGGGTCTGATGGCGACCTCGCTGTTCGGCTTCATCACCGCCTGGAACGAGTTCGCCTACGCCAACTTCCTGATCATCAAGCAGCAGGACAACCGGACGCTGCCGGTCTGGCTGTCGTCCTTCCAGAACACCTTCGGCACCGACTGGGGCGCCACGATGGCCGCCTCCACGCTCTTCGCGCTGCCCGCCCTGGTGATCTTCCTGCTGCTCCAGCGCCACGTCACGTCCGGCTTCGCCGCCGGCGCCGTCAAGGGCTGAGCCGCCGACAGCGCCTCGCCGCCGCTCGTCCGCCCGCTCGCCCGCTCGCCCGCTCGCCCGCGAACCGAATCCGGAGGCCCCCCGTGCCCGCATCGCGCCCAGCCCCCGCCCTCTCCCTCCTCCCCCGGCCCAGCAAGGTCTCCTCGCTGGGAGGCAGGCTCACGCTCGACCGGGAGACCACCGTCCGGGCGCTGCCGGGTGCGGAGCCGGCGGCGGACCTGCTGCGTTCCCTGGTCGGCCGTGCCGCCGGGCTGCCCCTCGCCGCCGCGCCGGACGGCCGGGTCGTCCTCGCCCTGGACGACCGGCTCGGCGGCCTCGGCGAGGAGGGGTACGGGCTGACGGTCGCCCCGCAGGCCCTCCAGTTGCGCGCCGCCCATCTCACCGGGCTGCTCCGGGGCGTCCAGACGATCCGCCAACTCCTGCCCGCCGAGGCCCTGTCGGGCGGTTCCACGGCCACCGGCTCCTGGGAGCTGCCGTGCGTCGAGATCACCGACGTACCGGACCGGCCCTGGCGCGGGGCGATGCTGGACGTGGCGCGCCGCTTCCAGCCGATCGGCTATCTGCGCCGGTACGTGGACCTGTTGGCGCTCCACAAGCTGAACGTCCTGCATCTCCACCTCACCGACGACCAGGGCTGGCGGATGCCGGTCGACGCCTACCCGCGGCTGATCTCGGTCGGCTCCCGGCGGGCCCGGTCGCAGAAGGGCCCGACCGGCCCGGACGGAGCGCACTTCGACGCGGTGCCGCACGAAGGCCACTACACCAAGGCGGAGTTGAGGGGCCTGGTGCGGTACGCGGCGGAGCGGGGCGTCACCGTCGTACCGGAGATCGAGATGCCCGGCCACGTGCGGGCCGCGCTCGCCGCCTACCCGGAGCTGGGCAACCACCCCGGGCGGGAGCTGGACGTGTGGACCCGCTGGGGGGTGTGCGACACGATCCTCGGCGTGCACGAGGGGGTCTTCGACTTCTGCCGCGCCGTGCTGGAGGAGGTCATGGACGTCTTCCCGTCGCCGTACATCCACATCGGCGGCGAGGAGTGCCCGACCACCGAGTGGGAGGAGAGCCCCGCGGCCCGGGAACGCGCGGCGGCCCTCGGGCTCGCGGACCCGGCGGCGTTGCACGGCTGGTTCATGGGCCGGGTCGGGGCGTTCCTGGCGGAGCGTGGCCGGATTCCGCTCGGCTGGGTCGAGAACGGCGCCGAACTCCCGCCGGAGTTCACGGTGATGACCTGGCGCGACTCCTCGCACGCGCGGGCCGCCGCGCGCCGCGGCCACCAGGTGATCGCCGCGCACCACCGGGCCACCTACCTCGACTACGCCCAGTCCGGCGACCCGGCCGAACCGGTGGCCCAGCCCGGAGCGCCGGTCTCCCTGCACACGGTCCACGGCTACGAACCGGCTCCGCACGACTGGCCGGAGGCGGACCGGGCGCGGGTGCTCGGGACCCAGGCCCAGGTGTGGACGGAGTACGCCCGTACCCCCGAGGAGATCGAGTACCTCAGCTACCCACGGCTGTGCGCGCTCGCCGACCGCTCCTGGTCCGGCGGGCGCGACGACTGGCCGGGGTTCGTCGAGCGGCTGCGTCACCACACCGCCCGGCTGGACGCCCTGGGCGTCCCCTACCGCCCGCTGGACGCGCGGTCGCTCGCGACGGCCACGTACGCGTCCCCGTCCCCAGCCCCATCCGGAGGAACAGCGCGACCCCACTCGTCACCACTCCCCCACCACCGTTCCGGAGAGGAACACTCGTGAACACATCACGGAACACGTCACGCAGGAATCCGCGCAGGTCCAGGCTGCGCACCGCCGCCGCATCGGCCGCCGCCGTGGCACTGGCCGTCACCGGTCTGGCCGCTCTGCCGTCGTCGGCGTCCGCCGCGGCGGACGGGATCGTCGTCCAGTACCGGACGAGCGCGTCCGGCGCGAACGCCGACCAGAGCGAGCCGTGGCTGAAGGTCCGTAACGCCGGCTCCGCCTCCGTACCGCTGAGCAGTGTCAAGGTGCGTTACTACTTCAAGGCCGACTCGGCGTCCGCCGCCTACCGGTTCGCCTGTTCCTGGGCGGTGAAGGGGTGCGCGAACATCACCGGTACGTTCGGGACGCTCGCGAACCCGACCGCCACGGCCGACCGCTATCTGGAGATCGGCTTCACGGCCGGGGCCGGTTCGCTGGCGCCGGGCGCGGACACCGGGGACCTGCAGCTCCGCTTCCACCAGAGCTCCTGGGCCTCGCTCGTCCAGTCCGACGACTACTCCTTCGGCCCGGACCGGGCCGCGTACGGCGACTGGTCCAAGGTGACCGCGCACGTCTCCGGCGCGACCGTGTGGGGCGAGGCTCCCGGCGGCAACGGACCGACCGACCCGCCGGACCCGACGGACCCGCCCACCGACCCGCCCGGTGACGCGCCGGCGCTGTTCGACGACTTCGACTACAGCTCCCACACCGACCCGGCGATCAACGCGAACGGCTGGAGCGTACGGTCCAACTCCGGCGGCCCGGGGGTGCCGGGCGCGACCTGGGCACCGGAGAACGTCACCTTCGCCGACCAGGGCGGGAACTCGGTGATGAACCTGGAGACCTCGACGGCGGGCACCGGGGAGTCGACGAAGCACACCGAGATCCTGACGCAGTCGATGAAGTTCAAGAACGGGACGTACGCGTCCCGGGTGAAGTTCAGTGACGCGCCGCGCTCGGGCCCGGACGGCGACCGGATCGTGCAGACGTTCTTCACCATCAACGACCTGAAGGCGCCGATGGCGGACGACTACGCGGAGTACGACTTCGAGTATCTGCCGAACGGCGGCTGGGGCGAGCCGGCGAACATCCTCTACACGACGTCGTGGGAGACCTACCGGCCCGACCCGTGGGAGGCGGTCAACGCGCACAGCGAGTCGCGGCAGTCGTACGAGGGCTGGCACGACCTGGTGGTGACGATCGACGACAACGAGATCACGTACTACGTCGACGGTCAGCACTTCGGGACGCACGGGGCGGACTATCTGCCCGAGCGGCCGATGTCGATCAACTTCAACCAGTGGCTGATCGACCTGGAGGGGCAGCCGAGCACCACGCCCCGCGCCTACGACCAGCAGGTGGACTACGTCCTGCATGTGAAGGACCAGGTGCTCACCCCGTCCCAGGTGAACGCGATGGTCGGGGCGTACCGCGGTGCGGGCACGAGCTTCGAGGACACGGTTCCGGCGGGATAGCCCTGCGTACGGAAGCGGCGCTCATGGCGTGAGAGCCGGGCGGGGCGGGGGTCGACGGCGGCCCCCGCCCCGCTTTCGTATGCCCGAAGGCGCCCGCGCCACCGATTCCGTACGCCGCTGACCGGGGCGAATTTTCCGGCACCCCCTTGACAGCCCTGCCACCCTCCGGGCAATCTTCCGTTAAGCAGAAACTAACTTCCGCAATACGGAAGGAGCGCCGACATCCTCATGGGATACCCGGACCAGCGCTTCGATGTGAACCTTTCGATCCTCTTCACGGAACTCCCGCTCCTGGAGCGTCCCGCGGCAGCCGCCGCGGCGGGCTTCACGGCGGTCGAGCTGTGGTGGCCCTGGATCGAGACCCCCACCCCGCCGCAGGCGGAGCTCGACGCCCTCAAGAAGGCGCTCGACGACGCCGGCACCCAGCTGGTGGGGCTGAACTTCTACGCCGGACAGCTGCCCGGCCCCGACCGCGGCGCGCTCTCCGTGCCCGGCACGGAGTCGGACCGCTTCCGGGCCAATATCGAGGTGGCGGCCGACTTCGCCGCCTCGGTCGGCTGCACGGCGCTCAACGCGCTGTACGGCAACCGCGTCGAGGGCGCGGACCCGCAGGTCCAGGACACGCTCGCCCTGGAGAACCTGGTGCTGGCCGCCCGCGCGGCGGACCGCATCGGGGCGATCCTGCTCGTCGAGACCCTCAACAAGCCGGAGTCGCCGCTCTATCCGCTGGTGAGCGCACCGGCCGCGATCGAGGTCGTCGACAAGGTCAACGCGGCGACGGGCCTCGGGAACGCCAAGTTCCTGCTGGACCTGTACCACCTCTCGATGAACGGCGAGGACCTGAGCCAGGTCATCAAGGCGTACGCCGCGAAGACCGGTCACGTCCAGATCGCCGACAACCCGGGACGCGGCGCGCCGGGCACCGGCTCGCTCCCCCTGGAGCGGCTCCTCGACGAGCTGAAGGACGCCGGGTACGCGGGCTGGGTCGGCCTGGAGTACAAGCCGGGCGACCGGCCGAGCGCCGAGTCCTTCGACTGGCTCCCGGCGTCGGCCCGAGCGGCCCACTGACCGGCCGCGGACGGGCCGGGCGGACCTGAGGGTCGCGCCCAACCCCCTTACGTACACACGTTTTTCAGGAAGGCACCCTCATGAGCAACAACCTCCCCAAGGTTGCGTGGATCGGCCTCGGCATCATGGGCTCCCCCATGTCCGAGAACCTGATCAAGGCCGGTTACTCCGTCACCGGATACACCCTGGAGCAGGACAAGATCGACCGGCTGGTCGCGGCCGGCGGCACCGGAGCGTCCTCGATCGCGGACGCGGTCAGGGACGCGGATGTCGTCATCACGATGGTGCCCGCCTCCCCGCAGGTCGAGGCCATCGCCTACGGCCCGGACGGCATCCTGGAGAACGCCAAGCGCGGCGCGCTGCTGGTGGACATGTCCTCCATCACCCCGCAGACCTCCGTGGACCTCGCCAAGAACGCGGCCGAGAAGGGCGTCCGGGTCCTGGACGCACCGGTCTCCGGCGGCGAGGCCGGCGCCATCGAGGCGGTCCTGTCCATCATGGTCGGCGGTGAGCAGGCGGACTTCGACGCCGCGAAGCCGCTCCTCGACGCCCTCGGCAAGACCATCGTGCTCTGCGGCCCGCACGGCTCCGGCCAGACGGTGAAGGCCGCCAACCAGCTGATCGTCGCGGTCAACATCCAGGCCTGCGCCGAGGCCGTGGTCTTCCTGGAGAAGTCCGGTGTCGACCTCGCCGCCGCGCTCGACGTCCTCAACGGCGGTCTGGCCGGCTCGACCGTGCTGACCCGCAAGAAGGACAACTTCCTGAACCGGGACTTCGCCCCCGGCTTCCGGATCGACCTGCACCACAAGGACATGGGCATCGTCACCGACGCCGCCCGCAACGTCGGCGCGGCGCTGCCCGTCGGCGGTGTGGTCGCCCAGCTGGTCGCCTCGCTGCGCGCCCAGGGCGACGGCGGCCTGGACCACTCGGCGCTGCTGCGCTCGGTCGAGCGGCTGTCCGGCTCCCAGGTCTGATCCCTCCCCGGCTCCGCAAGGAGCCCCCGGCCTCGTACGGGGCCACGGCCCGCACGACGGGCCCCCTGATCTCCGGGTCGCGGTGGCGCTGACACCTGTCCTGTCGCGCCCAGGCGCTGCCGCGGCCCGGAACCACCTACTTCGTTTTCAACAAACTGTTGACGTTGCCTCGCGGCGAATCTACGCTCCTCAAGCCGTCAGCAGCTCGTACGAAAGGTCATCCCGCCACATGGCTAAGCGTGTGCTCACGACCGAGTCAGGCGCCCCGGTCGCCGACAACCAGAACTCCGCCACCGCCGGTGTCGGTGGACCGATCCTCCTCCAGGACCAGCACCTCCTGGAGAAGCTCGCCCGCTTCAACCGTGAGCGCATCCCGGAGCGCGTGGTGCACGCCCGCGGTTCCGGCGCGTACGGCTACTTCGAGGTCACCGACGACGTCACCGGCTTCACCCGCGCCGACTTTCTCGGCGCGGTGGGCAAGCGCACGGAGACGTTCATCCGCTTCTCGACCGTCGCCGACTCGCTCGGCGGCGCGGACGCGGTCCGCGACCCGCGCGGTTTCGCCCTCAAGTTCTACACGGACGAGGGCAATTACGACCTGGTCGGGAACAACACCCCGGTGTTCTTCATCAAGGACCCGATCAAGTTCCCCGACTTCATCCACTCGCAGAAGCGCGACCCGTTCACGGGCAAGCAGGAGCCGGACAACGTCTGGGACTTCTGGGCGCACGCCCCCGAGGCGACGCACCAGATCACCTGGCTGATGGGCGACCGCGGCATCCCCGCCTCGTACCGTCACATGAACGGCTACGGCTCGCACACCTACCAGTGGACGAACGCCGCGGGCGAGGCCTTCTTCGTCAAGTACCACTTCAAGACGAACCAGGGCGTGCGGTCCCTCTCCGGCGACCAGGCCGCCGAGCTCGTCGGCAAGGACGCCAACTCGCACCAGACGGACCTGCTCCAGGCCATCGAGCGCGGCGTCAACCCCTCCTGGACGCTGTACGTCCAGGTGATGCCGGCCGCCGAGGCCGCGGACTACCGGTTCAACCCGTTCGACCTCACCAAGGTGTGGCCGCACAGCGACTACCCGCTCCAGCGGGTCGGCCGCCTGGTCCTCGACCGGAACCCGGACAACGTCTTCGCCGAGGTCGAGCAGGCCGCGTTCTCCCCGAACAACTTCGTGCCCGGCATCGGTCCGTCCCCGGACAAGATGCTCCAGGGCCGGCTGTTCGCCTACGCGGACGCGCACCGCTACCGCCTGGGCGTCAACCACACCCACCTGCCGGTGAACGCGCCGCGCACCGCGGTCGTCGACAACTACGGCCGCGACGGGATCCACGCGACCCGCAACGGCTCGCGCCACGACAAGAACTACGAGCCCAACTCGTACGCCGGTCCGGCGCAGACCGACGCGGCGCTCGCCGCCCCGCTGGCGATCCACGGCTGGACGGGCACGCACGAGGCGCCCGCCCACACCAAGGACGACGACTTCTTCCAGGCGGGCGAACTCTTCCGGCTCATGTCGGAGGACGAGAAGGGCCGCCTGGTCGCGAACATCGCCGGAGGCCTCTCGCAGGTCACCCGCGACGACGTGATCGAGAAGAACCTCGCCCACTTCCACGCCGCCGACGCCGACTACGGCAAGCGCGTGGAGGAGGCCGTCCGCGCCCTGCGCGAGGACTGAGCCCCCTTTATAGACCCCTGCCCGTACCGCGCACCCGGATGAGGGGTGCCGCGCGGCACGGGCAGGACGACGAGGCCGCGGCGGTCGAGCGATGCCAGTGCGGTGGTGAAGGACCCGGGGACCGTCTCCTGACCTGAAGGAGACGCCCTCCCCCGGGCCGATCGCCGCCGCCGCGGTCCCTGTCACCCGAGCATGACCTTTGCGTCACCCCATGAACGAGGGCGCGGAGTACGGATACGGTCCCGTACTCCGCGCCCTTCTCGTGCGCCCGCACACCCCCCAGCCCGTCCGGGGGGGGGGGGGGGGGGCCCCCCCCCCCGGGGGGCCCCCCCCCCCCCCCGCGCGGGGGGGGGGGGGGGGCCCCCCCCCAACCCGGCCCCCCGGGGGGGGGGGGGGGCGCCCCACCCCCAAAACA